>DATISS010000082.1:0-6969 GCA_035468565.1 Planococcus sp. (in: firmicutes) | reverse complement strand
AACTCTCTGCTGGTTTGATCCATCAATTCCTCTGGCATAACCTCGAAAGAACGTTCACCTTTTTCGTTCTTCATCTCTTCTTGCCAATTCGAGATAATTTCTGTCATGTTCTCCTGAATATATCTGGCAATTTGCTTATTCATCTTTAAAAGAATCCTCCTTGGGCTCTTACAACTCTCTTTTATGTTCCCCAGTGTCGATTGAACTGTCATTTTAGGTTTCCTATTCTTTTATTGTATCGGAAATATGCATTTTGCACATCTTTTTTAATTCCCACAGCTTTTTCGGATCGGTCAATATTGCAAAAAACATCCGAAGATAAAGCCTCTCCGGATGTTTCCAGGTGTATGTATACTTAGAATTTAACGAGTCCGACACTGATTTCGAGTGCCTCATCTACTTTTTCCATCAAGGCTTCATCAAGTTGGGTGATCTTATCCGTCAGCCGGGATTTGTCGATCGTCCTCAATTGTTCCAGCAAGATAACCGAATCCCGTTCAAAGCCATATTTCTTGGCATCGATTTCGACATGGGTCGGAAGCTTGGCTTTCTGGATCTGAGCCGTAATTGCCGCAATGATGACAGTTGGACTGAACCGGTTTCCTATATCATTTTGAATTACCAGCACCGGTCGGGTTCCACCTTGCTCTGACCCGACCACCGGTGATAATTCCGCAAAAAAAACGTCACCGCGTTTTACAATCAAGTTGTCACCCTCCGCTTACGAGTCGCACAGTCATATGCTCCGCTTCGTACTCCACATGAGAACATTCACAAGAAATCGACAGATTAATCTGCGACATCTCCACGTAGCCCTTGATCATTGCTTCCCGAATATGATTTGAGTCATACATGTTTTTCATAACACGCTGAGTGGAAACGTAAATATATTCTCCGTCTTCCTGAACCCGTTCATCTGAATGTGTAGTAAGTTCTGAAATCAATTGTTTTGGCAGCTTAACGACTACCTCTTTTGTCTTGGATCTCTCGTACACAGCTGACACCTCCGGAATACCGTTGTTCTCTCTGTTCTTTCTTTCTATAACTACAATCTTAACACCCCGGATGCCTTAAGGAAAGACAATTCTTGAAGTTCTTCAGGCACGCACGTATTCCCTGGGCACCCGTTTTGTCAAAATACAGGGTATTTCATAAGGGATTGTTTCCAGTTTTTCGGCCCATTCTTCGATGAGAATTGATTCGCCTTTTTGGAAACCGAGCAATTGCACTCCTTCCCCGACTGGAAATTTCCCAGTCAGACGGATCATGCACTGGTCCATACAGATGCGTCCGACAATCGGCATGCGCTGGCCTCTCACCAACACCGCCTGTCCTTGAAGGCCTCGGATCAGTCCATCCGCGTAACCAATCGGCAAGGTGCCGATCCATTCATCCTGCTCACAAGTATATGTCGCGCCGTAACTTAGAGTTTCGCCTTCCTTCACCTTCTTGACATGGATGATTTCCGTTTCGAGGCTCATCACCTGTTTTAATTCGAAAGGCATTTCTTTTTTCACATACGCTGAAGGTGCTATGCCGTAAATCGATATGCCGGTCCGCACCGCGTCAAAAGACAATTCAGGATGGAGAATTGCCGCCGCACTGTTGGATACATGGAACATCAAACGATCGCCTTGCCACTTTTTTCTGATGGCATTAATCTCTTCGACCTGCCTCAAAAACAGAGGATTATCCGCTTCGTCAGCGGTCGCAAAATGGGTAAACAGCCCTTTCACTGAAAAAGGATGCCGTCCGACAAATTGGAATGCTGCATCCGCTTCCTCCGGCTGAAAGCCGATCCGCCGCATTCCTGTATCAAACTTCAGATGGATTTTCAGAGGATCATCTGCACTTTTCAGCTCTTCGGCTGCCGCTTCCAACCACTCCACCGAGTATGCGGTCAAGTTGATGTCGTGTTTGATCGCCTCTTTGATAAAACGTACCGGCGATGCTCCCATTACCAGAAGTTCCGCATCACTGCCCATTTCCCGTAAATACAACGCTTCATCCGGAGTTGCCACAGCCAGCATCGATGCTCCGCTCTCCATCGCCTGCCGCGCAATTTCCAGTACACCATGGCCATAGGCATCCGCTTTCACCACTGCCATCAACTTTGCTCCGTTCACTCTCTTTTTTAAAGCTTTTATATTATGGTCGATTGCTGTCAGGTCAATTATTGCTTTTGTCGGTCTGTAATTTGTCTCCATCATTTTCCACCGCCTGCATCTTAGTTGTTTGTAAAAGGATCTGCGCTGCAGCGTATTCCTTTGTATGAGTTATGGAAACCAGTCCGTCTTCCTGTTCACGGAAGAAAACAGAAGGTTTGCCGTTTGAATCTTTTCTGATTTCAATATCCTGAAACGCGCACATCTTGCCGATTCCTGTTCCTTTCGCTTTGCCGAAAGCTTCTTTCGCAGCAAAGCGCCCCGCAAGAAATTCCGCCTTTCGATTGCCCGTCAACCTATCGTATTCGGCCAATTCGTTTTCGGTCAAAATACGTTCACGGAATTTCGCAGATTTGCCGTCGAGCCGCCTGACCCGCCCCAGTTCTACGATGTCCAAGCCGATTCCAGTAATCATAATTGTTTCTCCTTTCAATCCCAAACAGTAAGCAGGTATAATAGTCAGTATGAAACAGAGGTGACGAAATGTTTATTCGCAGAGAAAGTTTTTCCGAGTATTTACGCTTATATCCTGTCGTATCCACATTGATCGCTATTAATGTTTTGATACATATTTTATCATGGATTCCAGTGCTTGGTGATTATATCTTCAGATACGGCGTCGGTTACAACTTGCTGATTGCCGAAGGAGAGTGGTGGCGTTTCATCACGCCGATGTTCCTGCATGGGGGCATTATGCATCTGCTGTTCAATATGTTCTCGCTGTTCCTGTTCGGGCCCGAGCTTGAACGATTGACTGGCAAAGTCCGCTTTATCACCGTATACTTCATGGCTGGCATTTTTGCGACGATTGCGACGTATTTCCTCCAGCCGTTGGATTATCTGCATGTAGGAGCCAGCGGAGCGATCTTCGGCGTCTTCGGCGCTTACGGCGCTTTACTGTATTACGGAGGACGGGCGTTGCCGCAATTAAGGCAAATCCTTCTCCCAATTCTTGTCATCAGCGTCATTCTTACTTTCCTGACGCCAAACGTCAATGCTACTGCGCATATCGCGGGCTTGATCACCGGCTTTGTGATCGGACTCGGATTCTTCCATCCGAATCGCATAGTCAGCTGGAAAGGA
The DNA here is from genome assembly GCA_035468565.1 of Planococcus sp. (in: firmicutes). Classification (GTDB taxonomy): domain Bacteria; phylum Bacillota; class Bacilli; order Bacillales_A; family Planococcaceae; genus Planococcus. The sequence continues at coordinate 3,721 of DATISS010000082.1, read as the reverse complement.
AACAGAAAAAGATAAGGTCAGCCGGAGTTACTCCGGCTGACCTTTTTGTTTGGTTGCAATTGATGTTGGATGATACCAGTCGAGAATGCGGCTGGCATCTTCTTTTTCCATATAGTTGATGCGTGCGGCATAGCCGAGCATACCTGATTTGATAGTCGCCTGGATGGAAGCCAGATCCCTGCGCCGCTGGAAATATGTCTGCAGCACGTCGACCGCCTGCACCCTTTTTCTCCAGACATAAAAAGTATGTTTGCTGAACCCCCGAAATTCCATTGTCAGCTGGTTTCCGGCAAGCGCATAGCCCGTAGTGCGATGCTGCCAAATCCCTATCGCAATTACCGGTGGCACGATCAGCAGGGACAATAGGCCGTACGGGAAAAAGAAATAGCTCAAGGCACCGATCACCGGCAGCATCCAAAGAAAGTCTAGGCGGTAATAAAAATGGACGCTTCTTTTCGGAGCTTTCACCAGCTCCGGCTTAAATTCCATTTCCGGAAACAATTCTTCCAGAACAGGGAGCATACGATTGGTTTTGACCAATGGAAACAAACGGATTTTTTCGTCCTTTCCACCCATCGAACCTCCCGCGCTTTCAACAGTCACTACCGCATAACCGAAAAGTTCCCGCAGCGGATTTCTGGAAACTTTAATTCCCTGGATCCGCTTGAATGGCACCGAGATCTTTTTCTTCTCAAGAAGCCCTCTTGTGATGAAGATATGGTCGTCATCCACTTGGATCGTAAATTGATAGTTTGCGAGGAGCGTCAGAATCACTGAAATTATCCATGCCAGCAGCAGCCCGGCAAATACCGCAAGTGCCACAATGAGATAACCGAAACGCAGAAACAGCATGACTTCCTCGTAAATCGCCTCATAAGGAATCAAATCACTGAATTGCGATAAAAAAACGGCAACAGCCGAGATGACGACGCCAATCCCTCCGGAAGTCGTCGCCAGAATCAACAATTCCTTCATCGACATGCGGTAAAGGGTTTTGAGTTCCTTTTTAGGCGCAGTTGCAACTTCCTCAACAGGCACTTTTTCGGCTTCATGAGGCCCCATAACCGGAACTGCACGGTGTTTAGCTTGTTCCATTTCCGTCTCGATGCGGTCTGCATCTTCCCGGTTGATCGCCGTCAATTCCGCCTCCGCTTCCCCCGCTTTGCCGGATCCAGCAGTTTCTACCCGCACCTTGACGAGATTAAAAGGGCGATGAAAAATCCCTTCCGTATAATTAAGGCTTTGAATCCGTTCAAAAGGTATGTATCTCTTCTTTTTTATAAAGAGGCCGTATTCAATGCGCAATTCCCCATCTTCAAACCAATAGACGAATCTCTTCCATTTAATGATTCCGACGACCAGTGAAAACAATACTACCACCAAACCGATTAATAGGGGCAGTAGGCCGATCCATCCCCCAGTGAACATGGCGCTGATGCCGCCCTCCCTGAAGATGTTGACCCCGAAAATCACTACAAAGGGAATGATCAGTTCTTTCAGGCTTTTCATGAAATTTATAAACGCGGATACGGGGTGCAATTTATAGCGAGTATCAGACATCGTCTTCCGCCACCCTTGCCAGAGCTGAAATCATGCCTCTCAATTCATCCGCTTCGGAGGTGATCAAAGCCGGTATAGTATGAGTAGTCGCAGCAGTCGAAATGGAGATTTCCGCCAAATCATAGCGACGAAGAATCGGCCCCTGTTCCGTATCTACGTGCTGCACCCGCACCATCGGAACCAATGTCCGCGTAACGATAAACAAGCCGTGCTGCAATTCGATTTCCTGCTCCCTTACTTCATAGCGCCAGCGCTGCCAGCGAATTTTGGGGAACAGGTAAATCAATAAAAATGCGAACAATAGGAGTGCGCCGGCGTAAACGGCATACAGCCATTCCGGCCAATCAAAGAAATAGGTGAGTGCAGCCGCACCACCCGCAAACAATGCGAGGAAGAAGGTTTCAATGAGTCCGTATAACCTCCACACCGTTAACCCTTTTCTTGAAATCTTGTTTTTCGGCTGATTGTTCATGTCCGTCTCCCCATTCCGTTCTTCTTTCTACCAGTCTTTCATATTCTACTATACGATTCAATAGAAGGAATGTTTCGGTTACCCTATATTTTAATAAGAGCATGAAGTAAACAATAAAGGTTCTCCGTCAAATGTTGGGGTGAGGTGAAATCCTCCTCACCCTAGCCAACGTGAACTCCAATATTCTTGTACTTGTGTGTCAGTAGTATTTTGGCACGGGCGCGTTCGAAATTCTGGAAGCCGAACGCGTTACGTTTAATCACTTTCGTCAAGTTGTTAATGCCTTCCAAGAAGCCATTGGAATAATTGAACGAGAAGCTGTTCAAGATTTCCGTCTGCCAGTTTCGGAAGGTGCCCAAGGCTTTCTGGAACTCGGGGATGCCCGCTTGTTCCACCAGCCGATAAAATTCCAGCAACGCTTTTTTGGTCTTGAGGATCTCCTCAGGATCTCTTTTTTTGCTTGCCTGAAACCACACACAATATGCTTCTTTCAGTTCATAAGCTCGTTTGAGCTCATCGTCCATGTCGAGATAACGCTTCAAGTACCAACGATCCTTATCGGTTAACTTCCCGCTGTTTTTGTAAAAGACATAGCGCATCCGTTTGCCCTTTTTCCGATCGTAATCGTTCCAGCTTTTCTGCACGCGTCTGCGGACGCCATCCAGCGCCCAGTAGATGTACCGGCAGAAGTGGAAGCGGTCGGCAACAATGACCGGTTTGCCGAGTGCTTTTTTGACAGCGGCTTTAAATGCATGGCTCATGTCCATGATGACGATTTTCACCGATGCCCCGTGCTGTTGGAGATACCGTTTGATGGTCTCCTTTTTCCGGTTGGGCAAGATATCGATCGGTTCTCTCGTTTCGCCATCGGCGATAATCAGCTGGTACTTTCCTTCGCGGGTGTCGCCTTTGTATTCGTCGATGGCGATCACACGCGGCAATTTTGCCGTTTCGGTAATTTCCTGGAGCGCCAGCGCATCAAAGCGGCGCACAATGGTCGATGCGGAAGCCCCGTAGTGCCCGGCGACTTCTTTGAACGTTTTCGCTTTCACGCTACGCACATGAACCGCCTGGTTCCATTCCTTTGAGAACCGTTGGTAGCGGTCGATGAATGAATTTTTCTCGGCGAATTTCTTACCGCACGACTCGCACACGTAGCGTCTCTTCTTGTAGAAAAGGTAGGTCAGGCGTTCAAACCATTTCAGGTGCTTGATCTTTTGGATTCGGTAATCGTGGACGCGCCGGGTCTTTTCCTGGCAGCGCGGACAGCTTTGTGCCCGCACCTCCAACTCCACATGCAGGGCCACACGGTCCTCCACCTGTTCCATCTTCGTTATGTTCACATCTTCTAATCCGGGAAAGTTCATGGTAAAATTCAAGTGCACGCATCTCCTCTTCTTTACTTGTTACTCGACATTTCAAGTATAAAAGAATTTGGAGATTGCGTGCCTTTTTTTTGACCAAATTGTTTGAACACCCCAACATTTAGTGTAGAACCAAAATAAAAAACCCCCACCGAAGTGGAGGTTTGTTAGATATGATCAGACTGCGTGGTCGCTTCCGAAGAAGTTGCGGAACATTTGAACAGTAGTTTCACGGTTAAACGCTGCGATTGAAGTTGTCAAAGGAATACCTTTAGGGCAAGATTCAACACAGTTTTGTGAGTTACCGCAGCTCGCAAGGCCGCCT
>DATISS010000081.1:0-4707 GCA_035468565.1 Planococcus sp. (in: firmicutes) | reverse complement strand
TTAGACCGGCTTAGATTTCTTCAGTATAGCTTTTCATCAATTCATACAAAGACAATTCATACAGCTGTCTTCCATCTATTTTAAATATATTCTGTTCAACTAAATGATTGATGATGATCGATCGTTTATCTTCAAATTTCGATTCTGGTATATGTTCCATAATGGCCGTTCTCCCCTTAATAATTTACTCTCCTTTCTTTACCTCGAATACACTGAGTTAAAACCTTTCGATTGCAGAAATAAAAATTTTTTCATGCCGCCTTATTTTCTGGCCGGCGCTTTGAGCGGCCGATCGGAAAAGTCGCAGAACCGGTCGATCATGTCTTCGATTTTTGCCTGCCGTGTTTTGCGGGACCAGTTGATGACGCCCGTCTCATAGACGTCCGCCCCTTTGGATTCACAGATTTTCTTCATCTGTCCGATCGAGCGGCTCCCCCCCATGAACGGAAACGGGAATGATTGGGTGACGAAAAGAGCCACCATTTTGTCACCGAGGTCCGGAAGCTGCTCCAAATATCGGCGCATCGCAGGGGATACCGCCATGCCATGGACCGGCGCTCCGAATACCAATAGCTCATAAGGCTCGACTGGCGGAATCTCCTTTAACTGTACGTTTTTCGGATCTTTCAGCTGTTCCTCCACAGGCACCACTTTTTCCAAGTTCACCGTATGCCCTTTGTCCATCAGTTTTTGGCTCAATTCCTCTGCTACATTAAACGTATGTCCGGTCATGGAATGGATGATAATGCCGATTTTCATCATGCCCCGCCCCTTCCGCTTTTATTTTCTGTCTGTAAAGCCCCGCTCCGGATTCCATTCACAGGTTCCTCCGATTTCGTACTTGCAATTGCAGCAATCGTCCCCATCTGCCAATGTCTTTGTGCGCGAAAAGCCGTTTTCCATAACATTAGCTGTGAGGAAGTCGATGCGGCAAACTGCCGGAAACATGCCAAGCGCATCGAAATCCTTGCTGAGCTTCATCATGGCGCATTCCGTTATATCGATCTCGAAATGGGCGTCATCCTGATCGGTGAAAACGATCTGCCAATCGTATGGATGCAACTTCCCTGCCTTGCCCCGCTGCTCATGCAGCGCAGCATCGTCCCTAAATCCTGCCATATGGCCTTTCATCGGCAGTTTAAGCACCTGCTTCGGAATAAGTGCCAGCAAGTCTTCTGACATGACCCACAGCTCTTCGCCCGCTTCTTCGCTTGAAAAGCCCATTGCCATCAACGATTTGTACCAGGCGATATAGGCTGGGCACATGTCGTAGCTCGTACGGAACACACTGTTGCCGATATCCGGCACTTTCGGCAAAATCTCTTGCATCCAGCCATCGGCGTTCGTTTTGAATTCCTCCCAAAAACCACTCCCGAAGTCATTCAGCATCCGTTCTTTTGCACGCCGCATGCCTAAGCGGTAAAGAAGTTTGGCCCTGTCCATCTCCTGTTCCCCCGTCCCCTTCAGAAACTTCGATCTGTTTTTATATCCTCATGCTAAATATATTGAAAATTCACATACTTGTCTACCTTTTCGGCGCTTTCGTTTCCTCTCCACTTACACCTGGCCAATAAAAAAATGCCGGACTCGCCGCCCGGCATCATGTTTCTTTATATAACTAATCGTTCAGTCAGCCAATTCGAGCCAAGCCACAGCTTCGCAATGGGTTGTCTGCGGGAACATATCGACCGGCTGCACTTCTTTCGTGCGGTAGCCACCGTCTTCAAGGATCCGCAAATCACGCGCCAGCGTCGCCGGATTACACGATACATAGACGACGCGTCCCGGCCGCTGCTGCAAGATGGTCCGCAGCAATTGCTCGTCGCAGCCTTTGCGCGGCGGGTCGACCACCAGCACATCCGCCGTCTTGCCTTCTTTATACCAGCGCGGAATCACTCCTTCTGCCGGGCCCGCTTCAAATAGCGTATTGGTGAAACCATTCAGTTCCGCATTGCGTTTCGCATCTTCGATCGCTTGCGGGACGATTTCCACACCCATGACAAATTTTGCCTGCTGCGCCAAGAACAATGAGATGGTGCCGATTCCACAATAGGCGTCAATGACCGTTTCGCTGCCCGTCAATCCTGCATATTCGAGCGCCTGGCCATAAAGCGTTTCGGTTTGGATTGGGTTGATCTGGTAGAAAGAACGTGCGGAAATCTCGAATCGCACATCGCCGATGCGGTCTTCGATGACTTCTTTGCCCCATAGCGGCGATGTTTCATTGCCAAAAATGACGTTGGTTTTTTCAGGATTGATGTTTTGGACGATCGATACCGTGTCCGGCACTAGAGAACGGATCAAAGTGATTGCCTGCTCTGCCTGTGGGAATTTCTTTTTCTTCGTCACGAGCACCACCATGATTTCACCGGTCGCGCGCGCTTTGCGGACAACTACATGCCGCAGCTGGCCGCGATGCGTTTGTTCTTCATAAGGTTCGATGCCCATTTCAACTAAATTCTTTTTCAAGCCGGCCATGATTGCGTCCGCTTCCAAAGTCTGAATCAGGCAGACGTCCGTATCGGCGATGTTATGCGAGCGGCTCTCATAAAAGCCAGCTACCGTGCGGCCATTTTCAACACCGAACGGAATTTGCGATTTGTTGCGGTAGCGCCACGGGTCTTCCATGCCTTTTACTGCATGCACCGGAACGTCCGGCAACTTCCCGATGCGCGTGATTGCGTCGCGCACCATTTTCTGTTTGAACCCTTTTTGGCCTTCGTAAGATAGGTGCTGAATCTGGCAGCCTCCGCACGTATCGAACACCGGGCATGGCGCATCCACCCGATCCGGGGAAGCTGCCTCTATTTCAAGCAATTTTGCAAAGCCGTATGATTTTAAAGTTTTAAGGACGTGTACGTGCACATTTTCACCCGGCAGCGCGCCTTGGATGAACAGCGGATAGCCGTCTACTTTCGCTACACCCGCACCGTCGTGCGTCAAATCTTCCACATGGACTAACAGCCTGTCATTTTTCTGTACTGGTTTCAATTCGTTCACTCCATTTCACATTCCGTCATTATAACATAGGGCTAAGGCAATATTCACTAATGAATCCACATTCCTGGAGCCGCACCCAAAGAAAAAACGCGGCAGGCGAAACGCCCGCACGCGTATGTTATTTTTTATCGTTTGTGACAGCCCCATCTTTCAGGGAAATCCAGAAAGCACCGATAATGGCGCCGATTAGAACGATGAATGGCGCATAGAATATTAGAAAATCCTGCATCTCTGCTTCCTCCTTTATGCGTGATAGTCTGATTTCCCTTTGACGTAATCTTTATCGAACAAGAACAACCTGAACAGCAGGTACAGCGATGGCAGCAATAAGCCGAGCCCTGCGATAAATGCGATGATCAGCGAAATGGCCATCGCTTCATTTGTGAAACTGTCGTAGATTGTCAGGTACGGATAAAGCAGATACGGGTAATGGGAAACGCCGTAAGCGAAAAAGGCGGTGAAGAACTGGCCGACCAGCAAGATGAACGCCCAGCCGTAATTATGGCGTTTCCAAAGCAGGTAGACCGTTCCGAGAAACAGGAGGAACGACAAGCCGAAAACCCACCACAGATCGAGCAGCCGCTCGTAATGCTCCGTATTGTGGCTGCGCAGTTCATAGATAATCCCGGTTGCAGTGATGATCGTCGGGCCCGCCCACACCAATGCGTATTTGCGCATGAGATGCGTCGCTTTCGCGTCGCCGGCCTTGCTCGCGTACCAAGTCAGGAATACAGCTGAGATGTAAAGCACTGCGGCCAAGCTCAGTACAACAATGCTCCACGTCAACGGGCTGGTGAAAAGCGCCAAATAATCAAGGTAAGGAGTTTCACCGTCCATTTTGATAAAGCCGCCTTCTGACATTGCCAGTACCGGCGATAACGATGCCGGCAGCAGGAGCCCAGACAAGCCGTACATATAAATATAGCCGCGGTGGTTGATCTTTGCGCCGTACGTCGCGAACGCGTAATAAGAGCCGCGGATCGACAGCAGGATCAACGCGATGCTTGCCGGCACAAGCAAGGTGGTGCCGTAATAGAACGCTGTCTGCGGGAAGAAGCCGATGATGCCGACAAAGAAGAAGACGAAAAAGACGTTCGTCACTTCCCATACCGGCGACAGGTACCGCTGGATGATGCCGGTCAGGATATTCTGTTTATTGGTGAAAGCGCTGTAGGCATTGAAAAACCCTGCGCCGAAATCGATGGAGGCGACAATGACATACAAGAACAAGAACAGCCAAAGCACCGATATTCCGATAATTTCTAAAGTCATTCTTGTCCACCGCCTTTTTTCGCTTCCCGGTCAGCCAGTTCTTTTTCAACCGGATTGCGTTTATACATGCGGGTCAGGACGACAATCGTCCCGATCCCGAGAATGATGTACAAGCCTGCAAACAGGATGATCATCAGATCGACCTGGCCGCTCGTAGTTGCGGCATCTGCTGTCTTCATGTAGCCACGGAGAATCCAAGGCTGTCGGCCCACTTCTGTGAACCACCATCCTGCTTCAATGGCCACCAGCGCGAGCGGCCCTGTTGCAAGCAGCAGCCAACGGAACCATTTTGCGCGGACAATCGCCCAGCCGCGCCAAGCGCCGACGACGTAGACCATTGAGAAGAACGCCAGCCACATGCCGATGGTGACCATTAGATCGAATAGATAATGGATCCATAGCGGCGGCCGTTCATCTTCCGGGAATTCGTTAAGC
>DATISS010000080.1:0-12306 GCA_035468565.1 Planococcus sp. (in: firmicutes) | reverse complement strand
GCGCACAACACTCAAGTTCGGCATAGCGCGAAGTGAAGCCAAATGTTCTACTGGTTCGTGAGTCGGGCCATCTTCCCCTACAGCAACGCTGTCGTGGGTAAAGACGTATGTCACCGGAAGTCCCATCAATGCGGACAGACGGATTGCCGGGCGCACGTAATCGCTGAACACGAAGAATGTTCCGCCGAAGACGTGGAGTCCGCCGTGAAGAGCCATACCGTTGAGGGCAGTCCCCATTGCGAATTCACGGACACCAAACCAGATATTGCGTCCAGACGGATTTTCAGCGTCAAAATCGCCGCCGCCTTTGATTGTCGTTTTGTTTGACCCAGCCAAATCGGCGCTGCCCCCGAAGAAAGAAGGCACTGCTTTTGCGATGGCATTGACCATATCACCTGAAGAAGCGCGCGTTGCCTGTTTTTTACCGGCTTCGTATACAGGGAAATCTGCATCGAAGTTCTCTGGCAATTCGCCGTCGATCGCTTTTAATAGCTGCTGTGCCAATTCTGGATGTGCTGCTTCGTATTTGGAGAAAAGCTCATTCCAAGCTTTTTCAGCGTTGCCGCCAAGCTCTTCAGTTGCTTTATTGAATGTTTCATAGACTTCTTCCGGTACACAGAAATCTTCTTCGAACGTCCACTTGTAATATTCTTTAGCGAGTTTCATCTCAGCTTCGCCTAGTGGAGAACCATGAGCATCCGCTTTGCCGGATTTGTTTGGTGCGCCGTAGCCGATGACCGTTTTTACTTCGATCAATGTCGGTTTGTCCCTTGATTGCTTCGCTTTCGCGATTTTTTCCGACAAGTCGTCAATTTGGTTGCCGTCATCTACACGCAAATAGTTCCAGCCATATGATTCAAAGCGCTTTTGGATGTTTTCAGAGAAACTCATGCTTAGATCGCCATCAAGAGAGATATCGTTGCTATCGTATAAAACGACCAATTTGTTCAACTTCAAGTGGCCTGCAAGTGAAATCGCTTCGCCTGCAACGCCTTCCATCAAATCCCCATCTCCGCAAAGCGCGAATGTGTGGTGGTCGATAACATCCAAGTTCTCTTTGTTGTATGTAGCTGACAAATGGCTTTCCGCCATGGCCATGCCGACTGCCATGCCGATTCCTTGGCCAAGTGGGCCAGTCGTAGCTTCTACGCCAACTGTGTGGTGGTATTCCGGATGTCCCGGTGTTTTCGAATCCCATTGACGGAAGTTTTTGATCTCGTCCAATTCCAGCCCGTAGCCGCTCAAATGCAGCAAGCTGTATAGAAGCATAGAACCATGTCCAGCTGAAAGCACGAAACGGTCACGGTTGAACCAGTTCGGGTTTTTCGGGTTATGGTTCATGTGTTTTGTCCATAATGTATAAGCCATAGGAGCTGCTCCCATTGGCAATCCCGGATGCCCTGAGTTCGCTTTCTCAATAGCATCGATGGATAGTGTGCGCATAGTAGTTACTGCAAGTTGATCTGCATGATTTGACATAAAAACATCCTCTCACTAACAATTTTAATCCTATTCTAGTGTAGTCAACAATAGGCAAGAATACAACTAGAAAAGCGCCGAAGGCTATGCGCTAAAGTCTGGACAAGACGAAAAAGAGAACAAGTATTAGTTTAAATACTTGTTCTCCCGGATATTTTTGACTTTTTCCGGCGTTACGTCTTTTCCTTCCGGATCAATCACTTTTACGTTTTCAATTGTTCCGCGCATCGATTGGCGGAAAGTCGCCAAGTATTCCTGGCGCAAAGTAGATTGTTCTTTCGCCTCTTCAATGGACAAGCCAGCTGTCTTGGATTTCCGTGATAATTCGTTGATGCGATTAATTTTATCTGGAGATAACAATAGAACCCCACCTTTCTTCTTTCATATCGTACAAAAGAAGCGGGATTTCTGCAATATATTAGCCCTCTTTCATCTCAAGGAATTCTCTATAGCGCCTGTGGACGGTCGCTTTGCTTGCTTGGTAGCCGAAGCCTTGCAGTGTGACGGCGATTTCTTGGAACGTCAGCCCATTTTCTTTCAGGCTGACAATCTGGTCAATCGGCAGGTCCAACCGTTCCCGGCCATCCGGGTTCCCCCTGCCTTTAAGATTGCGTTCGGGCTTGTAGCCATTTTCAACAGCGCGCTTCATGCCGCGTTTGATCTTGGCATTATGTATTTTGCGCTGGTATTCTTCAACAACCGCTAAAATTTCCAACACCATGTCGTCCATGTCATTCAAGGAAATGGGTCCTTGATCAGTCAATGTAAAAACCTCCACGCCATATTTTTTCATGACGTGAAGCAGTGCGATACGGGCATGGCCTCGGCCAAGACGGGTTTCATCCTGGATAAACACCGCCGAAACTTTATCGTTCTTGATGACGTTGAGCATCTCAAGCAAGCCTTCCCGGTCCATCTCGTAGCCGCTGTGCTGATCTGCAAAAATGTCGGAAACAATGTATCCTTGCGCGAATGCGAATTTCAATAATTCCTCTTCTTGCCTTTCAAGTGAACTTTCCTGGGTGTCTTTCGTGGTGCTGACGCGGCAATAAATTAACGCAGTCTTTCTCATTCTGCATCACCCGCTAGCTTGGTGGTTTCATCTGGGGCGAATTTCAATTGTTCGCTGGGGATTTTGATCGATTGTCCGGCAATGATCTTTGGAGTGTTTAAGCCGTTCTCTTTCATGATTTCTTCAATCCACTCATGCTGGGGGGTACTGCCGCTGAATGATTCCGCAAGTGTCCATAAAGTATCACCTTGTTCTACTTGCACTAGGCTCATTTGGCCTTCTTGCGTGTTATGGGTGAACACCGAATAAAATGAAAATGATAGAATCAGAAGAAATAAGACTGTCAGGTAAGAATTTTTTTGGATGAATGTCATAAGAACCGCCTCCTAAGAATGTGTGTTCGGAATGTATGTTCTTACTTTAATGCGAACAAGTGTTTTTGTCAACAAATAAATTCGAACCTATGTTTGCATTTCATAGCCCAAGTTGGTATACTATTGGTAGAAAACAAGCTGAACTACTAAAAAGAGGTGAAACTGTTGAAAAAAGTATCGAAGCGCCAAGAAGATATTTTGTCATTCATAAAAGATGAAGTACGGGCCAAAGGTTACCCGCCTTCCGTTCGTGAAATTGGAGAGGCAGTTGGCTTGGCATCAAGCTCGACTGTCCATGGCCATCTTGCCCGTCTTGAAAGCAAAGGCTTGATCCGCCGCGACCCGACGAAACCAAGAGCGATTGAAATTATCAGCACAGATGATTCGCTAATTGAGAAAAGCCCTGTCCTTCATGTACCGCTTGTCGGTAAAGTAACTGCTGGCGTTCCGATTACTGCGATTGAGAATGTGGAAGAGTATTTCCCGCTTCCCCAATCATACGGAACTGAGGACGACCATATTTTCATGCTTGAAATCATGGGAGAAAGTATGATCGAAGCTGGTATCTTGAATGGTGACTATGTCGTAGTTAAACAGCAGCAAACCGCTAACAACGGCGACATCGTGGTGGCAATGACTGCTGATGACGAAGCAACAGTCAAACGCTTTTTCAAAGAAGATAATTATTTCCGGCTGCAGCCTGAGAACTCATCGATGGACCCAATCATCGTAGATCAGGTTTCCATCCTTGGAAAAGTGGTCGGTGTTTACCGCCACCTACATTAATCATGACGCATAAAGGCGCCGAGAGAATTTCTCTCGGCGCCTTTTTATTAGTTCTCTTGCTTTTGGCCTGACAGGATCAGCATCAGCGGGATGCGCTCCCGCCGTTCAAACTCAGCGGCGGATTCAAAATTGGCGCGCTCTGGCATCCCTTCCCTGAGGGCCGTTACAGCAAATCCCGCTTCAGCTAGCGCCGTGAAATAACTTTCGGTCGTACGATGATGCTTGACGACAGTCTTGCTTATCCACGGCTCCCGCCGTTCGCCTTCTCTGAAATAATCATCGACCAGCCAATCGCCTCTGCGATCGCCTTGCGCTTTGCTTGCAAACGAGGAAGTGGTCAGCGGATGCTGGACCGTGAAAACAAATTTGCCGCCTGGCATTAATGCCTTGTTGATTTCCTTGAACAAGTGCATGATATCGGACAAATAGTGGATGACAAAACGCGAAACGATCAGATCAAATTGCGGGCCGTCTGCCTGAAACAACTCAAGGTCCTCTGTCCGGATCTTGCCACCCAGCTGAGCCGTCGCGCTAGTTGCCAGCAACGCCATCTCCCGTGACCCCTCAATCCCCGTATACGATGCCGCTCCAGAGCCGAGTAGTTCAAGGCCGAACGAACCATCTCCACAGCCTAGATCCAAGATAGCTTTGCCTTTGACATCCCCCAATAATTCGCAGATATTCGGCTTCTCAATGGCGTTATTCGGGCTTTCCTTCCGGCCACGCCTTTTCAAATAATCCGTTAAAAAATCCTTTTCGTCGTAAACACTCGATCCTTTGAATTCCATCCATAGCCAACTCCCCGCCGTTTAAATTTGGGCATGAAAAAAGCATCCGTTGAAAACGAGATGCTTCAGGCCTCACAATTCATAGACCATAATGTATTTCACTTGTGTGATGGTGATGCGGTAAAGGCGGTTGTTTTCTTGATCAGTGATTTCAAACGTGCCGTGGGTAGGGATATTCCGCAATGCTGATGCCTTATCTTCCGCGTGCGCTGTCAGGACAATCGTATTGCCTTGGTCAAAATAAAATTCGACTTGGAAAGTTTTCATGCATAGGGCCTCCTCTAAAGCAGATTGTAATTTTACTTCTTTCTATCATACACCAATTTTCGCGAGCGTTGTGCATTCTTTTTGATGCAAAGCCCATAGAAAACAGGGAAAACCCCAGATACGGACTCATAAGGAGCCGAATCCGGGGTACCGGTTTTCTGAAGATTGTATTCAAGTTTAGCTTTCGATTTTTTGCTGTTGTGCTATCCACCAATCGATATGCCTCAAGTCAAAAAAGATTGTATTGGCATAGGAATGCCGATGTGGAATCTGCCTTCTTGCGATGCTCTCACTAATCTGTTCTTCAGTCCTCGGGCAGCCTACAGATTCTAAATACTTCCGAAGATTTTTAACACCTTGAATTTTTGTCAAATTAATCACCCCCACAAAACCTTCTTAATTACTAAGAAAATTCAGTATGGGTTATTAATCATGAATTGAATTCCTTTTAATAATACCACAGTCTCCAGAAAACTAAACTGCCAAAATAAAATTTTTTCTTATAGTAGAGCAAAAAATAACATTTAGTCTAATTAGAAATTATTCAACTATTTTATACAGTTAACAAGGTCCATAATTTGATAAAAACCGCCAGCGCAATTTGCGCTGGCGGTTTCATAGTGCTTCTTAATACATTTTCAGGTATTGCTCTCGTTCCCATGGGTGAACCGCAATGCGGAACATGTCCCACTCGATTTCTTTCGCTTCCACAAAGTTGTTAAGGATGTGCGAACCAAGCGCTTTCGTCATTATTTCGTTGCTTTGCAGCTCTTGAAGTGCTGCGTACAATGTCGGAGGCAGGTCTTGGATGCCGACAGCTTCGCGCTCTTTTCTGTTCATCGCATAGATGTTGCGGTCTACCGCTTTTGGCGGCGTCATTTTCTTTTTGATGCCGTCAAGGCCTGCAGCTAATAGTACCGCCATTGCCAAGTATGGATTTGCAGCCGGGTCAACAGAACGCACTTCTACGCGTGTTGACAATCCGCGTGAAGCCGGGATACGGATCAACGGGCTGCGGTTTTGTCCAGACCAAGCAATGTAGCAAGGAGCTTCGTAGCCAGGCACTAGGCGTTTGTAAGAATTGACAGTCGGGTTTGTGATAGCTGTAAATCCTTGTGCGTGTTCCAGGATTCCTGCAAGGAATTGGTAAGCTGTTTCACTTAACTTCATTTCGCCGCCTTCATCCAAGAAAGCATTCTCGTTGCCATTGAATAGGGAAACGTTCATGTGCATCCCTGATCCGTTGACGCCGAATAATGGTTTTGGCATGAATGTTGCATGCAAACCGTGTTTGCGAGCAATAGTTTTAACTACTAATTTGAAAGTCTGGATATCGTCGCATGCTTTGATCGCATCCGCATATTTAAAGTCGATTTCGTGCTGGCCTGGTGCTACTTCGTGGTGGGATGCTTCAATTTCAAAGCCCATTTCCTCTAACTCGAGTACGATGTCGCGTCGGCAGTTTTCGCCAAGGTCCATCGGCGCCAAGTCAAAATAGCCGCCATTGTCGTTCAGTTCCAAAGATGGTTCGCCGCGCTCGTCCAATTTGAACAAGAAGAATTCCGGCTCAGGCCCAAGATTGAAATGCGTAAAGCCAAGCTCTTCCATTTCTTTCAACACGCGCTTCAAATTATTGCGCGGATCGCCATCAAATGGAGTTCCATCTGCGCGGTAAATGTCGCAGATTAAACGTGCAACTTTGCCTTTTCCTGTGATCCATGGGAAAACGACCCATGTGTCAAGATCCGGGAATAGGTACATATCTGATTCTTCAATTCTCACAAATCCATCGATAGAAGAACCGTCGAACATCATTTTGTTGTCTAAAGCCTTATCCAATTGGGATGTAGGGATTTCAACGTTCTTTATGATTCCCAAGATATCTGTGAATTGCAGTCGGATAAAGTTCACTTCTTGTTCTTGCATCAAACGTTTAATGTCTTCTTTAGTATACTTGCCCATGTTCGCTTCACTCTCCTATGTTTGTTTTATGTAACCCGGTTCATTTGAAGAAACGGGATAAATCCCCTTGTCTAATGCCGCCTCTGTCCAACGATTTCGAGTTCAGAATTTCATCTCTCAAAATTTTCCGAAGCTCGGCATCCGTGATTGTTTGCGGTGCGGTCTTTTCAATTTCCGGTTGTGCCCGCAGGTCATAAATTTTTTTGATGCCTGCAATATTAATGCCTTGGTCCAGAAAATCCTTGATTTCCAGAAGAGCGTCCACGTCATTCAATGAGAACATACGCTTGTTCCCTTCCGATCGCGCTGGGCTGATCAACTCGTGCTCTTCGTAGTAGCGGATTTGGCGCGCTGTCAATTCCGTCAGCTGCATTACTATACTGATAGGAAGCAGCGGCATCGTCCTGCGAACCCGGTGTGTCATGTTATTCACCCATTTCAATATTTATTGCTCTTTCAGAGTAACAGATGTCAGATAACTTGTCAAATTTATGTTAGGTTTTCTGACATAAAAATTTCCGCACGAATTTCGTGCGGAAATCCTCGTTATATTAGATTTGACTTTTTCAGGGTTTCAATTGAATTCAGTACGGCAATTTTCACGTGCTCGTATGTGAGCCCCCCCTGCACAAAGGCAGTATAAGGCGGTCTGATCGGCCCATCAGCGGTCAACTCGATACTCGACCCCTGCACGAAAGTGCCTGCTGCCATGATGACATCGTCTTCGTAGCCCGGCATATACGCAGGTTCAGGTTTGAATTGCGCATTGACCGGCGAACTGGCTTGTATTGTTTGGCAGAATGCCACCATCTGTTCTGCGGTGTTGAATGATACGGACTGGATCAAGTCTGTTCTTTTCGCTGCAAAATGGGGGGATGTCACCATTCCGACGGATTCCAGGAGCGCAGAAGTGAAAATCGCGCCTTTCAGCGCCTGGGATACGATATGCGGCGCCATAAAAAATCCTTGGTACATGTCCGGCAAAGCATTCAGTGATGCTCCCGCCTCTCCTCCTATACCCGGCGAAGTCATGCGATAACCGCATTTTTCGACTAAGTCCTTTCGGCCGGCAATATAGCCACCGATTTTAGCCAATCCGCCTCCAGGATTCTTGATAAGCGATCCGGCAATCAAGTCAGCGCCGGCTTCGATCGGTTCCTGTTCCTCGACGAATTCGCCGTAGCAATTATCGACGAAGACAATCGCATCCGGTTTAATGGTACGGATTTCGGCAATCATTTCAGCAATCTCAGATACGGTAAATGACGGACGGGTATCATAGCCTCTTGAACGCTGTATTGCTATCACTTTCGTCCGTTCGTGGATGGCTTTTTTTGCCGTATCCCAATCAATGCTATTGTCTTCAGCCAACGGCACATGCTGATAACTGATGCCAAAATCTTGCAGCGAACCGGTATCCTGTTCCCCGCCTGAAACAATGGCGTCCAATGTGTCGTAAGGTTTTCCAGTCAGATAAAGCAGCTCATCGCCCGGCCGCAGGACTCCGAATAACGAAATCGTGATGGCATGCGTACCTGAGATGATCTGTGGCCTCACGAGCGCCGCTTCCGCTTTAAAAACATCGGCATAGACGCGTTCGAGCGTATCGCGCCCTTCATCGTCGTAGCCATAGCCTGTCGAAGGGTTGAAATGGTGGTCGCTGACTTTTTGCGAATGGAACGCCTCCAGAACCTTTTTCTGGTTCAAAAAAGCGATGTCATCCGCTTTCTGCAGCTCAACTTGTATCGTTTCTTCTATTGCGCGTATTGTAGTTTGCATCAAATTCTCCATTCTCTGGGATCATTTTCTATTATGCTATAAAACTTGAAATTGCGTCAAACTCTGCTACAATTCATAGAGTTGAAGATTTCGGGAGGATATACAATATGGCATGGGAAGTATTAAGCGCCATCGGAACGATCGCCTTTGCAGTGTCCGGGGCTATTATCGCAATGGAAGAGGAATACGATATTTTCGGGGTCTATCTGCTGGGGATTGTTACTGCGTTCGGCGGCGGTGCGATCCGGAACCTTTTGATCGGAGTGCCCGTTTCCGCTTTATGGGAGCAAGAAATAATGTTTCAGCTTGCGTTATTCTCCGTCACCCTTGTATTCCTTTTTCCACATAAACTTTTAAGCCACTGGAATCGCTGGGGCAATTTCTTTGACGCCATCGGCTTATCAGCATTTGCCATACAAGGTGCACTTTACGCAGTAAATTTGGGGTTGCCGGTTTATGCGGTTGTCGTCGCAGCCGTCTTGACCGGTTCCGGCGGCGGAATGGTCAGGGACATCCTGGCCGGCCGCAAACCGCTCGTTCTGAAAGCTGAAATCTATGCTGTTTGGGCAGCCATCGCAGGCGTACTCATCAGCTTTGATATGGTGCGCACCGACTCGATGCTGTATATCCTGTTTATCTGCATCACCGCATTGCGCATTCTCTCTTTCACATACCGATGGCGACTGCCGACACGGAAAATCCTGACGACCAATTCACATTAAAAGACCGCCCGGCTCTAAAAGCTGGGCGGTCTTTTGCATTCCATTATTATGCGTGGGTTTCGCCTTTCCAACTAAGCATGCCGCCATCGACATTAATGGCTTCGATACCGCCAGACTCGAGGATTTCACATGCTTTCGCACTGCGTTTCCCTGAGCGGCAAATAACATGCACTTCTTGGGAGCTGTCAACTTCCGACAAGCGGTCCGGCAATGTGCCAAGTGCAATATGCTTAGCGCCCGGCACCATGCCAGCCGCCACTTCATCATCTTCACGCACGTCAATCAGCTGCACCTTTTGTCCAGCAGCCAATTTTCCCTGCAATTCATCTGTAGAAATCGATTTCATCATTTTTGCCTCCTGTTGGTTGTGTTAGTCGCTTTCGAAGCTTTTAAATGTTAGCTGAAAGGATTAATCCTGATGCTCGATTGCAACCGCTTTCGACGGTGAAAAAGTCGAAATCGCATGCTTGTAAATCAACTGCTGTTTGCCTTCAGACTCAACCAGCACGGTGAAATTATCATAGGATTTAATAGTGCCTTTCAATTGGAAACCGTTCAATAAAAAAACAGTTAGATAAATGTTGTTTTTGCGCAATTGGTTCAAATAAACATCTTGAATGTTTACTGGCTTCATGAATATCCCCCTCATAACCCCTAGTCTTTATTTTTTCCCTCAATTATTTCAATTCGACGAGCACGGTCGTTCTCCTGCATAAAAGCTTCAATTTCCCGAATGTTTTTTTCCGGATCCGCTAAGGCATCGATCCAAAAAATCGGCAGCTTGTTCTTGAAATAAGTGAACTGCCGCTTCGCGTATTTCCGTGAATTGCGCTTTAGCTGGCTGACAGCTTCCCCGAATTCCGTCGCCCCTTCAAGAAACCCGTATAATTCCTTGTAGCCGATTCCCTGAATCGACTGTGTATCGTGGACGCCGCGCTCGCGCAGCGCTGAGACCTCATCCAGAAGGCCCTTCTCCAGCATCCCGTCAACACGCTCATTGATGCGCTCATACAAAACAACGCGGTCGATATCGAGCCCGATGATAAGCTCGTTGTACATCGGCGACAACGCCAGGCTGCGGTCAGCTTGCGGTTGCCCGCTCTGCAAAATTTCGAGGGCGCGGATGACACGCCGCGTATTATTCGCATGGATATCGGTGACAGGGTCCAACACCTTCAATTTATCGTGCATGTGCTGCGGCCCGTGCCGCTCGAGCTCCTCGTATAAAGCAGCCCTCACGCCTTCATCGACTTGCTCGTCCGTAAAGCGATAATCGAATAAAACCGCCTGGACGTAGAGGCCCGATCCACCGACAAGGATCGGCAATTTGCCGCGCGATTTGATTTCTTCGATTTTGCCGCGCACCAATCCTTGGTATTCTGCCACCGAAAAAGGTTCTTCCGGTTCCTTGATGTCCAACAAGTGATGCGGCACACCTTGCATTTCTTCTGCGCTGATTTTCGCCGTGCCGATCGACATGCCCCGGTATACCTGCATGGAATCTCCATTGATGATTTCACCATTGAAGCGTTTCGCAAGTGCCAGGCTCAGCGCGGTTTTGCCGGATGCCGTGGGGCCCACTATGGCAATTACATCAATCATTTTCCAACATCCAATCTGCGATAATTTCATAATGCACTTCTTTGTCGATTTCATTGAGCAATTCGTGCCTGCCGCCTTCCGCCAAATGCACGCGGACATTTGTCATTCCGGCATTCCGGTATTGTTCGGCTGCTTGAAAGATGCCTTTTCCATTGCCTCCGACCGGATCTGCGGAACCGCTGATCAGCAGCAGCGGCAAATCTTTGCGGATTTTTGCCACTTCCGCTTTGCGGTGGATCAAATCCAGGCCGGTGAAAAGGTCAACGTAGAATTGGTTGGTGGAAGGTGCACCGCACATCGGATCCGCTTCATATTTGGCGACTTCGGACTGTTCCCGGCTGAGCCACGCGTATGCGGACCCCTCGTTTTTGAACGGTTTATTGAAACTGCCGAACGTCATTTTTCCAAGAGTTTCACTGATTGCTGTCTGCCCTTGCGTTTTTGCCACCGCTGCCGCGAATGCCAGCCCAACTTTGCCTGACAAGCCTGGATTTCCGCCGCTACCTGATAACACGGCGCTGCTGATGCTGCCGCTGTACAATTGGATGAAACGCCGAGCGACAAACGACCCCATGCTGTGTCCGAAGACGATGAGCGGAAGATTTCCGAATTCATTCCTTGCGTGGCCGATGATTACCTTGGCGTCTTCGACCACACGGCCGAAGCCGTCCTCTTCAGCGAAAAATCCCACTGTCCCGCTGCGTTGCGCTGTTTTGCCGTGGCCGCGCTGATCGTGGCCAGATACCGCAAACCCTTTCGCTGCCAGGAAAAATACAAATTCCTCATAGCGGCCAATATGCTCCGCCATGCCATGGATTACATGAACATGGCCGATTGGAGAAGGCGGTAAAACCATTTCACAATAAATTTCGTGGCCATCTGACATTTCTACAAAACTTTTGGTGATTTTCATTGCAATGCCCCTCTCACGTGACGGGTTGCCCGTTCGATTTCTTCGTTCAATTCATTGCGGTATTGTGTTTTTTGCTCTTCACTATAGTCTAGCTCATGCGCCATGAATTCAAGCACGCTTTCTTTATAGCGCACAACATCCGTGATATGGAAAAAGAGATCGCCTGTCCGTCTGACAAAAAAGTCTGCCGGGGTCAAAGCCATTTCGTCTTCAATCGCGTATTTTACAATGGCGGCGAGTGACTTCGGCAGCCCTTGTGGATTGGTTTCAGGCATTTGCTGGTAATAGCCGAACACTTTGCCGGCATTGGTTCCGAAAAATTGCGCCAGCATGCGGCCTTCTTCCGGCGACAAGCCGAATTGCCCTGCAGACAACGCTGTTTGGCTGACGAATCCGCCAAAGTTTGCCGAGCCCCCAAAATCGCCACCCGATAACGGCAAATGCTTCGTAATGGAGCTGCCGTATTTTTTGCCGGTGTCTTTGAAAAGCCTTTTCGCTGTTTTATCTACAATCGTTTCCGCCATTTTCCGGTAGCCCGTCAGTTTGCCTCCCGCAATGGAGATGAGCCCGTTGGCCGATTCCCAAATTTCATCTTTCCGGGAAATTTCAGATGGGTCTTTGC
>DATISS010000079.1:0-5569 GCA_035468565.1 Planococcus sp. (in: firmicutes) | reverse complement strand
GATATCCACCGCACTGTTCAGTATGAACGAGATCAAATTGTTTTCATGGGGTGCCGACAAGCAATTTATAAGTAAACGGTAAGCTGTCGATCAATGAATTCAACGGACGTAAAAGTTTGCAGATAATTGTAAGCGGCGTCCTGAACATATATCAATAAGTGTTAGAGACGAGAGGGGCTAGTTGTATGTTGGGTGAGAGAGACGAAGATATATTCACGAAGAAACCGATAGAGAAACGCAGGCTCGGCGAACCGACGGGAGCCTTCAAAGGCGCAGCCTGGGGTGCCTTGCTGATTGGGGTTTCGACGTATTTAATCGGGTTGTACAATGCGACAATGGAATTAAACGAAAAAGGTTATTATATTACATTATTGATTCTCGGCCTTTACGCCGCAGTGTCGCTTCAAAAGGCAGTCCGAGACCGTGACGAAGGGATACGGGTCACGAACCTGTATTTCGGCATTAGCTGGTTTGCGCTGATTGCGGCGCTTGCGCTTATGGCAATCGGTCTGTTCAACGCCGGGAGCATCACCTTGAGTGAGAAAGGCTTTTACGGCATCTCGTTCGTCCTGAGCTTGTTTGCTGTGGTCACCGTACAGAAGAACGTCAGGGACACAGAAGAAGCGAACCAGGATAAGTGAATCACAAAAAAGAAACGCCTAACTGTTTTCCCAGTTAGGCGTTTTGTGTGTCACGACATATAAATGGCGACAGTTAGGAGGGTGATTGTCATAAGAGTAAGGTCACGCGACAGTTGCCACATTATCGGACCACCTGATTTTCCCACCAGGTGGTCGGCCCATGCGTGAATGATGAAACCGTCGAACCAGAATTTAAAACCAACTGAGAAAAAGTAATCCTTTTTCTCAGTTGGTTTTATTTTAATGGCTTATGAGACAGGCGCGTTTTGTTCCTCAAGCTTATTTCGCTTCGGAAAAGATTGAGTTTACGGCCATTTTCGCTATCGTACCGTTGGACATGATAAATTTATCTACCTTAATATGCGAGAAGCTAGCGAGATGTTCCTCCCGTTCTACTTCGACAGTCGTATATACATCCGGAGACATTCTTTCTACAGTGGTGGCAATCAACAGCGATTTCCCATCAGTCAGCATTTGATCATCAATCCGGTCATCTGCAAAAATCAGGACCGCTTTCGCCTGTTGAACATTTGCCTGCCGCAGTACTTTTTCGTGCGTGGCATTGCCTCTGACATAATGAATTCTCGTATTGATCTCTTTTGTTTTTTCTATCCGATCAATCACCACAATTTCGATTTGATCATCTTGCTTCAGTATCTCTGCTATAGCATTTTCAGCTTTATATGACCAATCGATGATGACAACATGGTTTTGTCCCTTGAACATCAGCTCACCCCTTTCTTCACGTTTTTTATGTAATGTCAGACTTTCTATCGCCTTTCCGATAAATGCCGCAAACAAGCCGATGCCGATTATGTATAAAAAAACAACGGTAAAAATCCTTCCGGCACCGGTGGAAGGATACAGGTCGCCGTAACCGACTGTTAGGATAGTCGTCATGGTGAACCACAATGAATCTGCATATCCGGTAAAAGTTGACGGCTCTATGACAGGCAGCATGAATGTACTGAATGCAATTAGTATCATCGTACTGACAGTGAGTATAAGCCACGACAGGCTAGTCGCCTGCAGGTAGAGTCGGCGAAGTAAAATCAATTCTGAACCTCCCTTTTTTATACTAGTATACACTAGCAAACATACGTGCCGGCTACTCAGTTTTCAGCTATATAAGTTAACCTATAAAAACTTGCATACTCTAACGTGCAGCGGCTGATGTGCAAACGCCCATTTGCCCTAGAGGGGCCTCTCACTCCAGAGCTTTCGCTTTCCCGTGAAGCGGATTCATAATGATATTGTGGATTTAAGAAGAATGATAAAAACACATTTTTTAGAGGGAAGGCTTTTAGAGTGTTAAATACGTAAGGAGAGAAGAGGGTGACCAAAGCACATCGGTGCTCCTTTTTTTTCTGTAAAAGTATACGTTTACGAACGGATAAATTAACTTTAATTTATATATGTAGAAAAAGATTTACGGAATGTGATATGAACTGAACCCCAAATGGTAGACACTTTAAAAAAAGTGACCCCATTTGGGTTTTTCTCTTTTTTCAGACCCTCTTTACTGAACATATCTAGCTGGACAAAAAAGGTTAAATTTGTCTCCTTGTGAAAGAAACAATTCGAAACGCTTTGGACTATCCACGATAATTTTATACGTTACTCATCGGCTAACGATAAAATCAATCCTTCTAGCTATAGATTGCTCGTTTTATGCAAGCTTATAAATTGTTCGGGATTTGTGTCACTCCCAGTGAAGCGAAATTATTACATTCCTGAATCCATTGCAGTAATTTTCAGAAAAAAAGAAAATAATAGGTTGTTTTTTTGTATTCAGTATATTAAGATGACTTAAAGCATAGTAAGTTGATGGGTATTGTTAGTTTAAGAATTGGGGAGGCTGTTTATGTCCATTAATGTGATGGAAATCAAGAAAATCGAGAAATCATTCGGTGTTGGAGAGAAGAACTTACAAGTTCTTTCAAATGTAAGTTTTCAAGTGAAAAAGGGAGAAATCGTCACCTTATTCGGGAAAAGCGGATGTGGGAAAAGTACATTGCTGAATATCATTGGAGGCTTTGACAAAGCGGAAAAGGGTTCAGTCCTACATAACGGCGACCCTGTTTTAAAGCCTACTAAATCATGTGTCATGCTTTTTCAGCAAATCAATTTATTGCCTTGGCGAACGGTGTTGAAAAATGTGGAGTTGGGGCTTGAAGGAGAGAAGTTGCCGGCAGATGAGCAGCGTGAACGCGTCATTGATGCCTTGAAATTGGTCGGTCTTGAAGCATCGCTGGATAAGTTTCCGCATGAATTGTCTGGCGGAATGCAACAGCGCGTAGCAATTGCGCGGGCTCTTGCAATTCAGCCGGATGTCATATTGATGGATGAGCCATTTGCAGCTTTGGATTCGTTCAATCGCTATAAGCTCCAACAAGAGCTATTGCGCATTCAGGAAAAAAAGAATACGACCATTATTTTGGTAACGCACGATATTGACGAAGCGGTCTTTCTTTCAGATCGAGTTATGGTCATGAGTTCCCATCCCGGAAGGATCCAAAAGGAAATTGCCATCACCCAGATGAAGCCGCGGGACCGGACACATGACGATTTCCAATATTTCCGCAAGAAAATTTTGGACGAATTCTACATGAGCACCGAACAAGTGGCACCTGAATACAATATTTAACCAAAGGAGATGTGGACATGAGAAAAAGTAAAATAATTTTATTGCTGCTTGTATCAAGCGTATTGCTTTTCGTGTCGGCTTGCGGGCAAGAAAGCATGCAGACATCAGCGGACAAACCCGTCATTAAAATCGGCTATTTGCCGATAACGCATGCCGGCCCCCTTTATATGGATGAACATATGGAAGCGGGTAAATACGGGGGTTATGAACTGGAAATGGTCAAATTCAGTTCATGGCCTGATTTGATGGATGCCTTAAATACCGGCCGGATAGACGGTGCTTCGGTATTGGTCGAACTGGCGATGAAAGCGAAGGAAGATGGAATTGACCTAAAAGCTGTGGCACTCGGCCATAAAGATGGCAATGTAGTGATTTCATCCAAGGATATTGAAAGTGCCAACGACTTAAAAGGAAAGACATTTGCGATTCCCCATACCTACTCAAGCCATAATATCCTGTTGTATGAAATGCTGAAAAAAGAAGGGCTTTCGCTGGAGGATGTCAACGTCGTGGAAATGGCGCCGCCTGAGATGCCGGCAGCCCTAGCGGAAAAGCGTATTGCTGGCTATGTAGTGGCAGAACCGTTCGGCGCTTTGGCGGTTGAGAATAATATCGGAAAAGTGCTTCATCATTCGGAAGAAATATGGGCGGATTCCTATTGCTGTGTATTGGTGCTGCGCCAGGAATTTATGGACCTTCAGCCGCAAGCTACGCAATCTCTGGTCACCCAATATGTTGAGTCGGGAGAGCATGCAGAGAAAAAGGACGAAGCAGTTTATGAAGCCTTCAGCCAATACATGAAGGTCGAAAGGGAGGTGCTCGAACTTTCCTTAGAGTGGATTTCATTTGAAAATCTGCGTATCGAAGAAACGGAGTACAATACATTGCGTGACTTTGTCCTTGAAATGGAATTGATGGAAAATCCACCGGCTTTTGAAGACTTTGTAGACAATACTTATATTGATGAAGCGATGTGACCGGAGATGGATTTAGCGAAGAAGCTCATGAATTTTGGGGTTGGAATGGCGATACTAGTCATCCTTTGGCAAGCGGTTATTTGGTTAGGCGGTTATCAGGAAGCACTCTTTCCGTCGCCTTTAAGTGTCGGAAAAGCGATTATTGACTTGATAATTGATGGAATCATCTTTGTCCATCTGCAGGTCAGTCTGGGAAGATTTGCGGCAGGGTATTTGATGGCGGTTATCCCCGCCATCCTATTGGGAATGTTTCTGGGCAGATCACCAAGAGTATGGCAAGTAATCGATCCGATTGTTCAAGTACTGCGTCCGGTTGCACCCGTAGCCTGGTCCCCTTTTATCGTCTTATGGTTTGGAATCGGCAATATGCCGGCGATTGCCATTATTTTTATTGCCGCTTTTTTTCCTGTCCTGCTGTCGACTGTCGCAGGAGTCAAAAAAATCAATCCTTCGTATTTAAAAATTGCAGAAAACCTGGAAATCCGCAATTGGGAATTGATGTACAAATTCATTTTCCCTGCAGCTTTTCCAGCTGTGGTGAGCGGTTTGCGCTTGGCACTAGGTACAGCCTGGATCTTCCTGGTTGCCGGAGAAATGATCGGGGCGCAATCCGGTCTTGGGTTTCTGATTGTGGATTCCAGAAATACCTTGAATCTCGATTATGTTCTGGCAGGCATTATCTTTATCGGGGTATCTGGCTTCCTGTTAGACCGCATGATCAGTGTCCTGGAGCGTTGGGTTGGCAAATATTATGGAATAACGGCTTAAAAAATTTGGTTAGTGGGGGCTTTATCCCGCACTAACAGTGAAAGCCCAATAAAAAAGAATGGGGATTGACAATCTCCATTCTGCTGCAATTCCTATTAAACTGTTTTGACTTGGATGGATTCTGCGCGTTTGCCTGTTTCTTTCGAGTAATAGCCTATTTCAAGCTCTTCGCCAGTAGAAGGGTCTATCAACTTCTTGTAGCATTTCTCCAAGTGGCTGCTGCCCCAAATGACAAGGGAATTGAAGACAGGTTCCAATGCTGTTCCTTTTTCAGTCAAGGTGTATTGGTAGCGAGGTGGATGGGCGGAGTAAAGTTCAGCTAAAACAAGGCCTTCTTCTTCAAGCTCTTTTAATCGTTCGGATAAGAGGTTGGAAGAAATGCCGTCCAACGATTTTTTGATGTTATTAAAAGTGTTTTGGCCGATTAGAATCTCATGGATTATTAATAAAGTCCATCGATCACCGATGATGTTCAATGTTTGGGCAATATTGCAAGGCAGATTATATCTCGTTTTCATATTTCAGCACTCCTTTAG
>DATISS010000078.1:0-34635 GCA_035468565.1 Planococcus sp. (in: firmicutes) | reverse complement strand
GAAATACACCATCCGTTCCCCCAAAGATGCCGCCAATT
Organism: Planococcus sp. (in: firmicutes); assembly: GCA_035468565.1. Lineage (GTDB taxonomy): Bacteria > Bacillota > Bacilli > Bacillales_A > Planococcaceae > Planococcus. Next base: position 34,597 of record DATISS010000078.1, on the reverse strand, counting down.
ACTTGATGGCGGACATGACTTCACTCAAACAGGAGCATTTTGTGGTCCTGTTCCTCAACATCAAAAACCAGGTCATGCACAAACAGACGATTTTCGTCGGCAGCCTCAATGCCAGCATCGTCCACCCACGCGAAATTTTCCGCGAAGCAGTGCGCCGCTCATCGGCGTCGATCGTATGCGCGCACAATCATCCGTCCGGCAACCCGGCTCCATCGCCTGAAGATATCGCCGTGACAAAACGGCTGGTGGAAGCAGGCAGTATCATCGGAATTGAGCTCTTGGATCATATCATCATAGGGGACCATCAGTTCATTTCCCTAAACGAAAAGGGGTTCATGTAGGACTGTTCCTTTCGGTTCAAATCGTCTATAATGAGTATTATTGTCTTTACTCTATGACAATTTGGCATTTAAAGAAGGGAAGATTTGCCTTGTTTGGAATTGGGACGAAAGATGTCGGCATTGATTTAGGAACTGCGAATACTTTGGTATTCATTAAAAATAAAGGCATTGTGCTGCGGGAACCGTCCGTGGTGGCAAAAAACACCAATACAGACGAAATAGTAGCTGTAGGCAATGAGGCCCGTAATATGATAGGGCGTACTCCTGGTTCGATCGTCGCGATTCGTCCGATGAAAGACGGAGTAATTGCGGATTTCGATACGACGACGGCAATGATACAGTATTACCTGAAGAGTGCGATGAAACAGTCCGGTATGTCTTGGTCCAAGCCCAACGTCATGATTTGCGTTCCCTCGGGCATCACGTCCGTTGAAAAGCGCGCCATTATTAACGCTGCGCGCCAAGCCGGCGCACGCGAAGCGTTTACGATCGAAGAACCGTTTGCGGCGGCCATCGGCGCAAATCTTCCGGTATGGGAACCTATGGGAAGCCTTATCGTCGATATTGGTGGCGGCACGACTGAAGTGGCTGTTATTTCGCTTGGCGGCATCGTCAACAGCGAATCTATCCGCGTCGCAGGGGATGCGATGGACGTTGCAATTACGCAATTCATCCGCAAAACCTATAACCTGACAATCGGCGAACGGACGGCTGAAGCGATCAAGATTGAAATCGGTTCTGCTCGCACCGTAACAGAAGCAGAGAAAAATGTTAAGATGGACATCCGTGGACGTGACCTTCTGACCGGCTTGCCGAAAACGATCGATGTTTCCGCTGAGGAAATTGCGGAAGCGTTGAAAGAATCGGTCGCGTCGATCATTGAAGGCGTGCGCCTTACGCTCGAAAAGACGCCTCCTGAATTGTCAGCGGATGTCATGGAGCGTGGGATCGTCTTGACTGGCGGAGGGGCCTTGTTGAAGAACCTCGACAAAGTCATCGCTGACCATACGGAAATGCCGGTCTTCATCGCGGACAACCCGCTTGACTGTGTCGCAATCGGCACGGGCAAAGCACTGGACAACATCAACCAGATTCGACGCCAGCAATCGCATAAATAAGGAGGATTGCTTTAAATGTTCGACTTTTTTTCAAACAAGCGGCTGATTTTGCTGCTGCTCGGCGTGATTCTTCTCGTTGCGCTTATTTCGTTTTCCCTGCGCGACCGGGACAACGTATCGCTGCCGGAACGGCTCATCAAGGATGGCGTCGGGGCTGGGCAAGCTGTCTTTTCCAGGCCGGCCCATTTTGTAACAGGAATTTTTGATAATGTTGATTCTCTTTTGAATACATACGAGGAAAATAAGTATTTGAAATCACGTCTTGAAGAATTCGCGGGGGTGCAGGCCGAAGTGACGGACCTGCGCTCTGAGAACACCGAACTGAAAACCTTGGTCGGCAAAGAAGCGGATCTGCGCGATTACAACCCGATCCAAGCGACCGTCATCGCGCGCAACCCGGACCAATGGGAAGAAAAAGTTATTATCAATAAAGGCTCATCAAGCGGTGTGGTCGAAAACATGGCGGTCATGACTGCCCAGGGCCTCGTCGGCAAAGTGACGCTGACGACGCCATTGACATCGACGGTTGAATTGATTTCGACGCAAGATCCGAATTACCGGGTGTCGGCGATGGTCTTGGGCGGCAAGAAAGATGTTTTCGGTTTGATCGAAGGCTACGACAGCGAGCGCCGTGAACTCTTATTGAAACGCATCGACGCGGACATCGACATCAAAGAAGGCCAGCAAGTCATCTCAAGCGGACTCGGCGGCATTTTCCCGAAAGGCATCGTCATCGGTGAAATCACTGAGGTGTCGATTGACGAGTTCGGCTTGACGAAACTGGCGTACATCAAACCGACGGCCGAGTTTTCACTGTTGAACCACGTCGTCATCGCTGACCGGGTCATGCCGGAAGTGGACGGCGAGGATAACGGCAAAACTGCGGAGGAAGACGCCCCATGATGAGATTTCTGATTCCGGGGATCGGCTTGGTGCTGTTTTTCATGGAGCCGGTCTTCGGCCTGTTTTCGCCGCTCCAATTGGGCGGCGAATATTATTATATCGTTCCGCGTTTTTTGATCATGTTCCTGATTTTCGTATCGGTTTATTTTGATACAAAACACGCGATGTATTACGGATTATTCTTCGGCCTCTTGTACGATGTCTTTTTCATTGATATTATTGGATTATATTCTTTTTTGTATCCTGCTATTTGTGTAATTGCAGGATACACGGTAAAGACGGTGCAACGGAATTTATTCGTGGCGACGCTTTTGACGTTGGTGCTCACAGCTCTTTTCGAGTTCGTGCTGTACCAGTTTTTCACGTTGATTTCGCTGACTGACGTTCCGTTCGGCACATTCTTGGCGAATCGCCTGTGGCCGACGATGATAGCGAACTCGCTGTTTTTGTTCGTTCTTGGCTGGGCGTTCAAGTCGGTGATCGTCGGCCGCCTCATCGAACGGGAAAAGAATCCGAGTGCATACTAAAGGAAGCGCAGGTGACACATTTTTGAAGAATCTTGTCAATATCAAGGGGACGAAACAAGGGCTCGTGCTGCAGCTCGATGACCAGTGTTCATACGCCGATCTACTGGCGGAACTGCAGGCGAAGGTGTCGGATCCTGCGCTTGATGTCAGTTCTGAAGTTCAACTCCAGCTGGGCCACCGTTATAGCACGGAAGCCCAGGTCAAGGAAATCATCGCACTTATCCAAACGAACGAGCATTTGCGCGTTACGCGGGTAAGAAGCGACGTCATTACAGTGGAAGAAAGCAATCGCCGCATCCAAGAACGCCAATCCGAGACGTATGTCGGCATTGTACGTTCGGGGCAAGTGGTGAAAGCTGACGGAGATTTGGTGGTTGTCGGCGATGTCAATCCGAACGGCCGCGTAGCCGCTGGAGGCAATATATATGTTTTAGGGCGCCTGAAAGGGATTGCCCACGCCGGCATGAACGGCAACCGGGAAGCTGTTATCGCCGCTTCATGGCTTGAAGCAACGCATCTGAAAATTGATGACGAGCTGGAGATCATGACGGACGAATTAGCAGTCTTATCGGAACAGCCTGAAATGGAATGCGCTTATTTGCATAAAAACGGCAACATCATCATCGACCGCTTACAGGAACTCAGGTTCTTGCGGCCGGAAATTTCAACGTTTAAAGGAGGAAGCTAGTGTGGGAGAAGCTATCGTTATTACATCAGGTAAGGGAGGCGTCGGTAAAACGACGACAACCGCCAATCTCGGCACTGCATTGGCTCTTCAAGGCAAGAAAGTATGTTTGATCGACACCGATATCGGCCTTCGCAATCTCGACGTCATCCTGGGCCTTGAAAACCGCATCATCTACGATTTGATCGATGTTTTGGAAGGGCGCTGCAAAGTGCATCAGGCGCTTGTCAAAGACAAACGTTTTGACGACATGCTGTATTTATTGCCAGCTGCGCAAACGGCTGACAAAAACGACGTCAACCCGGAACAGATGAAAGAATTGGTGACAGAACTCAAGAAAGATTATGATTTTGTCATCATCGACTGCCCGGCAGGCATCGAGCAAGGCTATAAAAACGCCGTTGCCGGTGCGGACAAGGCGATTGTCGTGACGACCCCTGAAATTTCAGCGGTGCGCGACGCCGACCGCATTATCGGCTTGCTGGAAATGGAAGAAAACATGGAACCGCCTAAATTGATCATCAACCGCATCCGCCAGCATTTGATGAATGCTGGAGAAGCGCTTGACGTCAACGAAATCACGACGCATCTGTCGATCGATCTTCTCGGCATCGTCGCAGACGACGAGAGCGTCATCACGAGCTCGAACCGCGGAGAGCCTGTGGTCATGAACCCGGCTAACCCGGCTGCGCTCGGTTACCGCAACATCGCCCGCCGTTTGCTCGGCGAATCGGTGCCGTTGATGACGATGGACAAGAAGAGCCCGAGCGTCTTCTCGAAAATCAAAGCGGTCTTCACTAAATAATAGAAACTCAGCCCCCGCAGAAATGCGGGGGTTTTATTTTTGGGCGCTTTGCGGATGAATCTAATATAAGTTGAACAAAAGAATTTAAAGTTTATACACCGCTCCGGTCGCTTTGGGCATGGCTCTCGTAATAAGCCGGGAAGAACACCCGTCTCATTACTTCGCCTAGCCCTTTGACGCGCCGTCGCTAAGAAATATCTCGATATGGAGCAAAACAGCGGAGACGCCTGCGGGAAAGCGAGACAGCCGAGACCCCGCAGGGAGCGAAGCGACTGAGGAGGCTTGGCGCTCGCCCGCGGCAAGCGCAGCTATTTTGCGGAATATCGAGAATTACAAACTATTAGTTGAACCTATATAGATAGAAGCAAGCACTTGCGAATAACTATTGACTCGGGTTGTCTGGCGTGGTATTATTCTAATGTTATGTTTGTAGCGCACCTGTGCTACAACCGCTCGAATCAGGTAACTTAAGCATCGGCAGCAATGCGGATCACCTGTATAGGCGAGTCCTAATCTAAGAGGAGGTGCAAGGATATGTACGCAATTATTGAAACTGGTGGAAAACAAATCAAAGTTGAAGCGGGCCAAGAAATCTACGTTGAGAAATTGACTGGAGAAGCTGGTGACGTTATCACTTTTGACAAAGTTCTATTTGTAAGTGGAGACGATTCTAAAATTGGTGTTCCTTTTGTTGAAGGAGCTACAGTTACTGCTAAAGTCGTGAAAACGGGTAAAGGCAAAAAAATCACAGTCTTCAAATACAAAGCTAAAAAGAACTACCGTAAAAAACAAGGTCACCGTCAGCCATACACGAAATTGACTGTCGACGCGATCAACCTTTAAGACATGATACGAGTAAACGTAATTGAAACATCAAACCGGATTTCATCATTTGAAATGTCCGGGCATGCCGACTTTGCCGAACACGGGCAAGACCTCGTCTGCGCTGGCGCATCTGCTGTCTCTTTTGGAGCGGTGAATGCCATAATGGAGCTTACGGGAATCGAACCTGAAATCGAGCAAGGGAGCAGCGGCTTCTTGAAAGTCGTGTTTCCGGCAGGACTGGATGAAAAAACGGACGAGCAGGTACAATTGCTGGTGCGCGGAATGATTGTTTCATTAAAAACGATTGAGCACGATTATGGGCAATATATTAAAATAACCTTCACAGCTTAGGAGGTGGGACAGAATGTTAAGATTAGATCTTCAGTTTTTCGCATCCAAAAAAGGTGTAGGTTCAACGAGAAACGGACGTGACTCAGAATCAAAACGCCTTGGCGCTAAACGTGCAGACGGACAACTAGTTTCTGGTGGTTCAATTTTATATCGTCAACGCGGTACTAAAATTTTTCCAGGAGAAAACGTTGGACGCGGCGGAGACGACACACTATTTGCTAAAGTCGACGGAATCGTACGTTTCGAACGTTACGGACGCGACAAGAAAAAAGTGAGCGTATACCCAGTTGCACAAGAAGCTTAATAAAAACGAAAAGGGCTGCTTTGGCAGTCCTTTTTATTTTGAATATGGAGCAACAGCCAGCCTAAATCCGGGAAATTGCGCTGCGAAATTGGTATACTGATAAAAGAAGCTGAAATAGGAAGTGACTTATGGACGTGTCAAAATCAGTGGTACAATCGCTTCGGCATGCGCGGCATGACTTTCTGAATGAATTGCAATTGATCGGCATGTATCTGGACCTCGGGCAACCGGAAAAGGCCAAAGCGATAATTCGCTCACATGCCGAAGCGGCTGTGCACATGAGCCGGCTCGCGGGATTGGGTATGCCGATGATGGAAGAATGGCTGCTAGTATCAAATTGGCGCTATCCGGAATTGGCGATCCAAACCGAATGCACGGCTGGTGCCGGCATTGCGAAGCTGGACGGGGCGTTTGCCGGAATACTGGAAAAATTCGCTGAAACGGTCCGGCCTCAAATGGATCCGTTCGTTGAATATGTTTGCACAATAAGTTTTGGCAATGAAAACGAGTCGCTTGCGATGAAGATTTCGTTGAACGGGGACTGGCAGGGGCTGCAGTTTCCGGACAGTTCACTAGACACGGCAGTAATAGAGTGCGGCAGCGACGGCATAGAAGTGGCCGTCCGCGCACAGATGGAGGGATAATATGTTTGTCGATCACGTAAAAGTTTATGTTAGAGGTGGCGACGGTGGGGACGGTATGGTAGCGTTCCGCCGCGAAAAATATGTACCAAATGGCGGGCCTGCGGGCGGCGACGGCGGTAAAGGCGGAAACATCATTTTTATGGTGGATGAAGGCTTGCGCACATTGATGGATTTCCGTTACAAACGGATTTTCAAAGCGGACCGCGGTACGCACGGCATGAGCAAGAACCAGCATGGCGCGAAAGCTGAAGATACGATTATCCAAGTTCCGCCGGGCACAGTCGTAAAAGACGCCGAAACGGGTGAAACGATCGCCGATTTGGTTGAACAAGGCCAAACAGCGATCATCACACGCGGTGGACGCGGCGGACGCGGAAACTCGCGTTTTGCTACGCCACAGAACCCAGCTCCGGAACTATCGGAAAAAGGCGAACCGGGCTTTGAGCGCAACGTTGTCCTGGAATTGAAAGTATTGGCGGATGCCGGTCTTGTCGGATTCCCGAGTGTCGGGAAATCGACGTTATTGTCAGTCGTTTCTGCTGCGAAGCCGAAAATCGCTGAATACCATTTCACAACGATCGTACCGAATCTCGGAATGGTTGAAACAGAAGACCAGCGCAGTTTCGTCATGGCCGATTTACCGGGATTGATCGAAGGCGCACACCAAGGAATCGGCCTCGGCCATCAATTCCTGCGCCATATCGAGCGCACACGCGTCATCATCCACGTTATCGACATGTCGGCTCTTGAAGGCCGCGACCCGTATGATGATTACATGACAATCACAGAAGAACTGAAACAATACAATATGCGCTTGACGGAACGCCCGGAATTGATCGTAGCGAACAAGATGGATATGCCGGATTCCGAAGAGAACTTGAAGAAATTCCGTGAAAAAATGCCGGAAGACGCAAAAATCTTCCCGGTTTCTGCACTCAGCCGCCAAGGCTTGTCGAATCTTCTTTTCGCGATTGCGGATCTGATCGAAGTGACTTCGGAATTCCCATTGATCGACGAAGAAGCGGACGAATCGGAAAGCACGGTTCTCTACAAGCACGAAAAAGAATCAGATGGCTTCGATATTACACGCGAATCCGACGGTTCATTCGTCTTATCGGGCTACGCCATCGAGCGTATGTTCAAGATGACCGATTTCTCGCGCGAAGATTCAATCCGCCGTTTTTCCCGCCAGATGCGCGGCATGGGCATTGATGAGGCCTTGCGTGAACGCGGCGCTGAAAACGGCGACACGGTCCGCCTATTGGAATTCGAATTTGAATTCATGGACTGATTGAATGATTTTTGGGAGGTTTATTGAATGAAGGATGTATCCGAACAACGGTATTATTTAGTGCGTGAAGACGTGTTGACCGAAGCGATGCAAAAAACGCTCGAAGTGAAGCGGCTCCTGCAGCGCGACCGCATGTCGATTTTGGACGCAGTCAATCACGCCGGGCTTTCACGCAGTGCGTTCTACAAATATCGGGATGCGGTATTTCCATTCCATTCAATTGTGAAGGAGCGGATCCTGACTGTGTTTTTGCAGCTCGAAGACCGCTCCGGCACGCTTGCCACCTTGTTGCAGACGGTTGCTGAAGCCAACTGCAATATTTTGACCATCCACCAGACCATCCCGATCCAGGGGCGCGCAAACGTTACGTTGTCGCTCGATGTGACGGCGATGGATCTGGAATTGGATGCTTTTCTGCAGCAGCTGAAGAAACTCGATTTTGTCGAATCGGCTAATGTCGTATCAAGCGGATCATCTTAATTTAGGAGTGGTTGAATGGCTGGAGAAAACTTGAAGGACCGCATTTCGTATTTGGGGCCAGAAGCCTCATTCACCCATCTGGCGGCTCTCCGGGTGTTCCCGGAAAGCACGCTGGTGCCGTTTGCCACGATTCCAGAATGCATTGAAGCAGTGGCGGAAGGCCGCGTCGAATACGCGGTCGTACCGCTCGAAAATGCACTTGAAGGTTCAGTGTCATTAACGGTCGATTATTTATTCCATGAAGCGCAATTGTACGTGACGGCGGAAGTCCTTTCGCCGATCGGCCAGCATTTTCTGGTGCATCCGGAAAACGCTGACGCCGAATCGTTCGAAGCGATCTATTCCCACCCGCAGGCGCTCGCCCAAAGCCATAAATTCCTGTTCTATACGTACCGGAACACGCCGCTCGAGCAATACAGCTCGACTTCAGCGGCGGCCAAAATGGTGTCGGAGCTTCCAGAGCGCCCGATTGCAGCCGTTGGCAATGAATTCTCGGCCCATAAATACGGTTTGAAAATCCTGCACCGCGATATCCATGATTTCCATTTCAACCACACGCGCTTTTTCGTGCTGTCGAAAACGAATCACAAACTGGAAATCGCGGGGCATGAAAACGAGATCAAAACGACGTTGATGATTTCGCCGCCGAAAGACGACCGTTCCGGCGTGCTCCATCAAATCCTTTCCGTCTTCGCGTGGCGCCAGCTCAATTTAAGTAAAATTGAATCGCGCCCGCTGAAAACCGGGCTCGGCGATTATTTCTTTATCGTCGACGTACTGGAAGACGAAGGAACGACGATGATGCGCGGTGCACTCGAAGAGCTCGCGGCAATCGGCTGCGAAGTCAAAACGCTCGGCTCGTATTATATGTATAAGAATTCCTGATCCGCACCCCGCAGCCTCATTGGCTGCGGGGTTTTTTATGCTTGCTGCAAGTAAGTCGGGGTTTGCCGCAAGTAAAACTTATTTTCCGCAAGTAACACAACACCGCCCAATAAAAAAAACGCGGAACCCATAAAGGATTCCGCGTTTCACTTATTCATTATCTTCCAGCAGGAAGCCGTGCTCGCGCATGGCAGCTACTGCGGCGTCGAGAATGCTGTCGTTTGCAGCAGTGATGGTGTGTATGTGGGTGCCGTCCGTCAATTCCAAGAGATAGCTCGCGCCGGTGTCGCGCACGCGCTTCATGAACGCTTCGACGCCGGCTTCATCAGAGACGTGGATGCCGGCTGTCAGTTCGCCGTAGACGGGATGCTCGACCGAAACGTCTTTCACTGTGGCGCCGGCGCGCACGAGAACCTTCAGTTCACATTCCGTGTCGCTTGGCTGGTGGCGGCACGCAATTTGCCGGCTTGCGTACTTAGAGGCGCTGCCAGCGAGATAAATATAGCCCGAACTCGTCGCAATGATGGGCTCGCTGCGGGCTTTCAGCAGGGTCATGTCGCTGACGATAACTTGCCGCGACACGTTAGCGAACGCGGCGAGTTCGGCGCCAGTCTGCGGCGCTTCGGCGGTTTTCAGTTTTTCCAATAAAATCTGGCGGCGCTGTTCTCCGTAAAGTTTTTTCATAAGGCAACCTCAGCTTTCCGGATAGGATAAATCCATTTTAACATGGACAATTTCCTAACGGGTTTATTTCGTAAAAGGCGAACAAATATGCTATAATCAATAGGTTAAAATGGAGGAGCGGACATCTATGTACGATTACATAAAAGGGATAGTCACACGGGTGACTCCCGAATATCTGGTAGTGGAACAACAGGGCATCGGCTGGCAGATTTTCGCGCCGAATCCGTACTCATTCGGCACAGAGGAATTGCAGGTTTTCCTGTACCATCACGTGCGGGAAGATGCGCATCTGTTATTCGGCTTCACGACGCTGGAGCAGCGCGAATTGTTCCGCAAGCTCATTTCAGTGTCCGGCATCGGGCCGAAGGGGGCGCTTGCGATATTGGCGAGCGGCGAACCGCAGCACGTCATCGAAGCGATCGAACGCGAAGATGAATCTTATTTGGTGAAATTCCCGGGCGTCGGCAAAAAGACCGCGCGCCAGATGATCCTCGATTTGAAAGGCAAGCTGGCGGAGTTTTTCGATGCACCGTTCTTGTCGAACGAAACGCCCGGCTTGTTGGCTGAAGGTGATGTCGAGCTTGAAGAAGCGATGCTGGCACTTGGCGCACTCGGCTATTCAGAGCGTGAAATCACGAAAGTGAAGCCGCAGCTGAAAGATCTGGATTTGAACACCGAAGGCTATATGAAGAAAGCTCTGCAATTATTATTGAAACAATCTTGATGAAAAGGAGGCGAACGGCATGGAAGAACGTGTAATCGGCAGTGAAATATCGGAATTTGACGAACGCTTTGAACAGTCGCTGCGCCCGAAATTCCTGTCGCAGTATATCGGCCAGCACAAAGTGAAGCACAACCTCGAAATTTTCATCGAAGCAGCGAAAATGCGCCAGGAAAGCCTGGACCACGTCTTGTTGTACGGGCCTCCTGGACTCGGGAAAACGACGTTAGCTGCGGTCATTGCCAACGAAATGGAAGTCGGCGTGAAAATGACCAGCGGACCGGCCATCGAACGCCCCGGTGACCTGGCGGCGATCGTATCGTCACTGGAACCAGGCGACGTGCTGTTTATCGATGAAATCCATCGCTTGAACCGCTCGATCGAAGAAGTGCTGTACCCGGCTATGGAAGATTTTTGCCTCGACATCGTCGTCGGCAAAGGGCCGACCGCGCGTTCTGTGCGGCTGGACTTGCCGCCGTTCACGCTAATCGGTGCAACGACGCGTGCAGGCGCCTTGTCAGCCCCGCTGCGCGACCGTTTCGGCGTGCATGCGCGCTTGGATTATTACGACACGGAATCGCTGACAGACATCGTAGAACGCAGCTCGAAGCTCTTTGAAGCGGATATTGCGCCGAACGCCGCAGTGGAAATCGCACGGCGCTCCCGTGGGACCCCGCGTATCGCCAACCGTTTGCTGAAGCGTGTGCGGGATTACGCGCAAGTGCGCGGCAACGGCACCATCACGGAAGACATGGCGAGCCAGGCGCTCGAAATGCTGCAAGTCGACCCGCTCGGCCTCGACCATATTGACCATAAATTGCTGGTCGGCATGATCACCCGTTTCCGCGGCGGACCGGTCGGCCTTGATACGATAGCAGCAAGCATCGGCGAAGAATCGACGACGATCGAAGACGTTTACGAACCGTACCTGCTGCAGATCGGCTTTATCCAGCGCACACCGAGAGGGCGCGTTGTCACAGCGATGGCTTATGAGCATTTTCAAATGGAAATGCCAGAATCTAAATAAAGGAAGTTTTAAGCATGAACGTAAATGATTTTGATTTTAAATTGCCAGAAGAATTGATTGCCCAGACGCCGTTGCTCGACCGTACGTCGAGCCGGCTTTTGGTGATGGATAAAAAGACGGGCGCCGTCACGCACCGCCATTTCCGCGACATCGTCGAGCATCTGCATGCCGGCGATACGCTCGTGCTGAACGATACCCGGGTATTGCCGGCGCGCCTGATGGGCATCAAGGAAGACACGGGTGCGAACATTGAATTGCTGCTATTGAAAGAAATCGGCGAAGACGTTTGGGAAACACTCGTCAAGCCGGCGAAAAAAGTCAAAATTGGCACGGTCATTTCCTTTGGCGAAGGCCTTTTGAAAGCGGAATGCGTCGGATTGTTGGACCACGGCGGCCGCCATTTCAAGATGGTCTATGATGGCATTTTCTACGAGATTTTAGAGCAATTGGGCGAAATGCCATTGCCGCCTTATATCCGCGAAAAGCTGGAAGACCAAGGACGCTACCAGACCGTCTTTGCGAAAGAACGGGGAAGCGCTGCGGCACCGACTGCCGGTCTTCATTTCACAGATGAGCTGTTAGACGAGATTCGGGCAAAAGGCGTCAACGTCGCATTTATCACATTGCATGTCGGGCTCGGCACATTCCGTCCCGTGTCGGTCGATTCCATCGAGGACCACGAAATGCATTCGGAATTCTACCGCATCACACAGGACACGGCAGACCTCATCAACAACACAAAACGGGGCGGCGGCCGCGTCATTTCCGTCGGCACGACGTCGACGCGAACGCTCGAATCCGTGGCCAATAAATTCAGCGGCGAACTGCAGGAAGACAGCGGCTGGACGGATATCTTCATTTTCCCGGGCTATAGATTCAAAGCGGTCGACGGCTTGATCACCAATTTCCATTTGCCGAAATCGACTTTGGTCATGCTCGTCAGCGCATTGTCCGACCGCGGCGCCATTTTGAACGCTTATCAAGAAGCGGTCCAGGAACGCTACCGTTTCTTCAGTTTCGGAGATGCGATGTTCATTGAACCAGCGAAAAAGGAGACACAACAATGACACAAGCAGTATGGTACGAACACATAAAAACATGCAAACAGACAGGTGCGCGCCTCGGCATCGTCCACACGCCGCACGGTTCGTTTGATACACCGGCTTTCATGCCGGTCGGCACGCAGGCGACGGTCAAGACCTTGTCACCGGAAGAATTGAAAGCGATGAATGCGGGCATCATCCTCAGCAACACGTACCACTTGTGGCTGCGCCCAGGCAATGACGTTATCAAAGAAGCAGGCGGCCTCCATAAATTCATGAACTGGGACCGGCCGATTCTGACGGATTCAGGCGGCTTCCAAGTGTTCTCTTTGAGCGAATTCCGCAACATCAAAGAAGAAGGCGTCCATTTCCGCAACCATATGAACGGCGATAAATTATTCCTGAGCCCGGAAAAGGCGATGGAGATCCAGAACGATTTGGGTTCTGACATCATGATGGCATTTGACGAATGCCCGCCGTACCCGGCCACGCATGAATACATGAAATCGAGCGTCGACCGGACCTCTAGATGGGCGGAACGCTGCATCGGCGCACATGCCCGCAAAGAAGACCAAGGGCTGTTCGGCATCATCCAAGGCGGCGAATTTGAAGACTTGCGCCGCCAAAGCGCGCAGGATCTTGTGTCGCTTGATTTCCCAGGCTACGCAATCGGCGGCTTGTCCGTCGGTGAACCAAAAGATGTCATGAACCGCGTGCTGGAATTCACGACGCCCCACATGCCAGCCGACAAACCCCGCTACTTGATGGGCGTCGGATCTCCGGATTCGTTGATCGACGGTTCGATCCGCGGCATCGACATGTTCGACTGCGTCTTGCCGACCCGCATCGCGCGCAACGGCACATTGATGACAAGCACAGGGCGCTTGAACATCAAAAACGCCAAATTCAAACATGATTTCGGTCCGCTTGACGACAAATGCAGCTGCTACACATGCACAAATTACTCCCGCGCTTACGTCCATCACTTGCTGCGCGCGGATGAAACGTTCGGACTTCGACTTACTAGTTATCATAACCTTCAATTTCTGTTAAACTTAATGGAACAGGTGCGACAAGCGATACGCGAAGACCGCCTGGGAGATTTCCGCGAAGAATTTTTTGAAGCCTATGGTTTCAATAAGCCAAACGCTAAGAATTTCTAATAAGGAAAAGAGACAGCGAAGGGGGGAAATTGAAAAAATGGATACAATTATTGCGTTATCACCTTTACTATTAATGTTCGTGTTAATGTGGTTTTTCATCATCCGTCCGGCTCAAAAGCGCCAGAAATCGACAGCTAACATGCAGTCGGAACTGCGCCGCGGAGACCGGATCGTGACAATCGGCGGCCTCCACGGAACGGTGGATGCAGTCGACGATGCGACAATCTACATCACTGTTGCAGACGGCACGCGCATGCAATTCGAACGCCAGGCAATCGCCCGCGTTGTGGATTCAGCGAAAACGACGATCTAATGAAAAGATCGCCTTCGATACCGAAGGCGATTTTTTTTAATCGAAAATTAGGTAAGGTTAGTTAATTATTTTCGTTTGTTGATATTCCGCAAAATAGCTGCGAAGGTGTTGACCCAATAATTGGGGCAATACCTTTGCGACGAAGCGCAGGGCGCTGCAGGAGCACATCTTTTTTGCCGCGGGCGGGCGCCAAGCCTCCTCAGTCGCTTCGCTCCTTGCGGGGTCTCGGCTGTCTCGTCGCTTCGCTGCCCCGCAGGCAAGACTTACCCGAAGCCTGCGAGGGCAAGTCTTTGCGACGAAGCAGCGCAGTGATGCAGGAGCAGTTCGGTTTTCTCCGCTATTTTGCTCAGTATCAACAAGTATCTAGAAATTAGCAGAACCACATGAATCTCTCTTTTCTTCACAGAGATTATCTAGCGAAGGCGCGAACACGAGCTTGCGCAGGAGCAGCGCACTTTCATGTTTCGAAGCTAGCGTAGCGATGCAGAAACAATCGTCTTTGCTCTGCCCTGAGCGTCCGGAGCGGTGTTAAATAAGTTAAGTCTTTAATTCAACTTATATATCCGAATAATACGCCCACGCCAAAACTTGAAAATAAATCCATAAAAAAATAAAGCCATTGTTCTCAATCTTCCTGCAATCGGCTACAATGGAAGAGAACGGATGGAAGGAGCAACACAATGTTAAAGTTTACCGATCAATTCGATGTCGTTCTGCCTGCGCTCCAAAGCAAGATAGCTGAATTCCAAGATTTCCAATACGACACGTTCTCTGCGGAAGATTTATGGGATTACTGCATTAAGAAAAAATGGCGCAAAAAAGATATCGGAGATATGAGGCTGCATGAAATGGTCAACGGCATTATGGACATCCGTGCATCCGATTTCGTCGCCTATCATCAAGTGGAAGAGCTGAAAGGCGGCAATTGGTTTTCGGAAGGCAATATGGCGGATCTTGAAGAGCTGCTGCGCCCGACGAAAAAGCCGAATTCAATTTGACACCTTTCGGGACCTGTTTCATAATGATAGTGCTGTGTTTTCACATCGAGGAGGAATAAATACATATGAAGTCAAGAGGTCGCATTATCGCCTTTTTCTTATTGGTCATCGTACTATTAGGGACCGTCGGCGCCACGAGTTTACCTATCGCCAAAGACATCAAGCTTGGACTGGATTTGCAGGGCGGATTCGAAGTCCTCTACCAAGTTGAAGCGCTTGAGGACGGACAGGAAATCACTGAGAGCGTGCTGTCTGACACGACGGACGCTTTGATGAGCCGGATTAACGTGCTCGGCGTCAGTGAGCCGGTCATCCAGATTGAAAGCGGCAACCGCATCCGTGTGCAATTGGCTGGTGTCGAAGACCAGTCCACCGCGCGTGAACTGTTGTCGACGGAAGCTAATTTGACTTTCCGCAACGCCAACGACGAAGTGATGCTTGCGGGGAACGATTTGAAGCAAGGGGGCGCAGCGGCAACATTCGACCAGAATGGCGCGCCGATCGTCACGCTTGAGCTGAACGATCCAGGCAAATTTGCTGAAATCACGAATGAGATTTCGCAATTGCCGCCGCCGGAAAATGTCCTTGTCATTTGGCTGGATTTTGAAGAAGGCGTCGATTCCTACGCTGCGGAACTGGGCAAACCGGATCCGAAATTCGTATCGGATCCACGGGTTTCCCAGCGCATCAACTCGCCTTCGGTTGAAATTTCTGGCGCATTTTCTGTAGAAGAAACACAGAACTTGTCCGGCATCTTGAACGCCGGCGCATTGCCGGTCAGCTTGGAGGAAGTCTACTCCACTTCTGTCGGCGCCCAATTCGGCGCCCAAGCGCTGGATCAGACGGTATTCGCCGCAGCAATCGGCGTTGCCCTCGTGCTGTTGTTCATGGTCGTCCATTACCGGGTTCCGGGGCTGATAGCGGTTGTTACGCTATCCGTCTACATTTACTTGATCCTGCTGGTGTTCGAATTGATCGGCGGAGTATTGACGCTTCCGGGTATCGCAGCGATCGTGCTGGGAGTCGGTATGGCAGTCGATGCCAACATCATCACTTACGAACGCATCCGCGAGGAAATGCGCGCTGGTCGCTCGGTGCGCGACTCGTTCAAAGCGGGAGCGGCTTCGTCGTTCTCCGCCATCCTGGACGCCAACGTCACTACAATGATCGCAGCGGTCGTGCTGTTCATTTTCGGGACCAGTTCCGTCAAAGGATTCGCGACATTGCTGATCATCTCGATCCTTGTCAGCTTCCTGACAGCTGTCTGGGGCTCGCGCCTGCTGCTCGGCCTACTCGTCGGCAGCGGTGTGATGGACAAGAAATTCAGCTGGTTCGGTTTGAAGAAATCGAAAATCCATGACGCGTCAGAAAACAAAGAGATCTTTGACTTGGCTACGCCATTTGACCGGTTCGATTTCGCCGGCAGCCGCAAAAAATTCTTTATCGCGTCATTGGCGCTCATTGCGGTCGGGATGATCGTCCTCGGCATCTTCCGCCTGAATTTAGGAATCGACTTTACGCAAGGGACGCGCGTCGAAATCACGTCCGACGCGGCCCTTTCCAAAGAGCAGGTTGAAAGCTTCCTGACGGAAAGCGGCTTTGAAACGGAAGACGTTGTGATGTCTGGCGATGACTCTAATCTCGCTGTGACCCGTTATACGGAAGAATTCAGCCAGGAAGACATAAACACCTTGAAAGCGGCGGTCACGGAGGAATACGGTGTCGAACCGAACGTTTCCACCGTGTCGCCGACCGTCGGGCAGGAACTGGCTAAAAATGCGCTTTACGCGCTTGCCATCGCTTCTGTCGGTATCATCATCTACGCGTCGCTGCGCTTTGAATGGCGCATGGGCGTCGCTTCGATTGTTGCATTGATCCATGATGCGTTCTTCATTGTCGCGGTGTTCAGCTTGCTAAGGCTGGAAGTCGACATCACATTCATCGCAGCTGTCCTGACGATCGTCGGGTATTCGATCAATGATACGATCGTCACTTTCGACCGCATCCGCGAAAACATGAAGCGCATGAAGAAAATCGATACGGTAGAGCAATTGGCGTTAGTGGTCAATAAATCATTGCGCCAGACGCTCGTCCGTTCGGTCAACACCGTACTGACCGTGGTGCTGGTCGTCGTTGCGCTCCTGATCTTCGGAGCGCCTTCAATTACCAACTTCTCGATTGCGCTGTTGATCGGCTTGGTTGCCGGCACGTATTCATCGATTTTCATCGCGGCGCAGATTTGGCTCGTGCTTAAAAAACGCGAACTGAACAAAAAAGGCCCGATCGATATTGAGAAACTTGAAGAAAAAAACAAATGGGGTTCTGACGAGCCTGTCGTATAAGTTTATAAAGGAATTGGAACAGGGTATGGATTTAATGACCCTGTTCTTTTTTTATATTACGGAAGGAGATGAATTTTTATGAAATTACAATGGTTAATTTTGCTTGGCCTTATTTTTGCAGTCATCATCGCTTTATTCGCAGTTGTCAATGTCGATCCGGTGCCGGTCAACTATATGTTCGGCGAAGCGCAATGGCCGCTGATTCTGGTTATTCTCGTGTCGGCCTTGCTCGGCGTCATGCTCAGTTCGACACTTGCCATCATCCGCAATTTCTCGCTGAAGCACAAAGTCAATGCCCTTCAGAAAGAGATGGCTGTCAAGGAATCGCTAATTGCGACGCAGCAGAACGAAATCGCTGAATACCAGAAATTGGATGTTCAGCCGGAAGCAATGATTGTCACAAGCGAAAGACCGCTTGAAAGAAATGAATGATTCGGACCCAAAGGAGCGGCCTTCGATGCTAAATGGAGGCAACTCCTTTTTGTCTGCATTTTTTTCCTGTATAATGGACCGGTGAGGAAGTGAATGACGATGATCGAATCCAAAAAAAGATGGCGCTTGACCACTCCCGATGAAGGGCTTGTGCAAGCCATACAACAAGAATTATCCATTTCATCGGTTTTGGCGAAAATATTAGTGACGCGCGGCATTTCGAGCGCGGAAAAAGCGAAAAACTTCATGGCTGTCGGGATGGAAAACATACATAATCCCTATCTTATGAAAGACATGGACATTGCGGTTGAACGCATCCGCCGCGCGATTGAAAATCAGGAAAAAATCGTCGTTTACGGCGATTACGATGCCGATGGCGTAACGAGCACAACTGTCATGATGACGGTATTGGAAGATCTGGGGGCTGATGCCTCCTTTAAAATCCCGAACCGTTTCAAACACGGCTACGGGCCCAATAAAGAATTATTCCAGCAAGCGAAGGACGAAGGTGCAACGCTGATCATCACCGTCGACAACGGCATTTCAGGCATCGAGGAAGTCGCGTTCGCGAATAGCCTCGGCGTTGATGTCATCATCAGCGACCACCACGACATTGGCGACGCGATGCCGGACGCAGTGGCGGTCATCCATCCGCGCCATCCACAAGGCACTTATCCGTTCGGCGAGCTTGCCGGTGTGGGCGTGGCGTTCAAGATTGCGCAGGCGCTGTACGAAGAAGTGCCGGAGCATTTATTTGAATTGGTGGCCATCGGCACGATTGCCGATTTGGTGCCGCTGCACGGCGAAAACCGCATCCTCGTAAAAGCGGGGCTTGCGGCGCTGAAAGATTCGCCGCGCCCAGCAATCGAGGCGCTTTCGGAAGTGTCCGGCGTCAAGCAGCGCGACATCACCGAAGAGACAATCGGCTTTATGTTCGGGCCGCGCGTCAATGCCATCGGGAGGCTGCAGGATGCAGACCCGGCGGTGCGCTTGTTCATGACAGAAGACATGGCGGAAGCGAGAAGCTTGGCTGGCGGCCTCGACGTGCTAAACAAAGAGCGTCAGGCAATTGTTAAGCAAATCGCGGAAGAAGCGACTGCGCAAGTTGAGCAGCGCTATCCTGACGGCCCGCCGCACGTCATCGTGGTCGCGCAGGAAGGCTGGAATCCCGGCGTTGTCGGCATCGTGGCATCGAAATTGGTCGAGCAATATTACCGGCCAGCGATCGTGCTGTCGCTGAACCCGGAAACCGGCAAAGCGAAAGGCTCTGCCCGCAGCATCGAAGGCTTCCATCTTTATAATGAGCTTGCAGAAAACCGCGATATCCTGCCGCATTTCGGCGGCCATCCGATGGCTGCCGGCATGACGCTGGACATCGGACATGTCGATGAATTGCGCAGCCGCTTGAACAAACAGGCGGAAGCGGGTTTGTCGGCGGAGGATCTGGTGCCGGTCGTGGAAATCGACATTCCGGTGCGCTTGGACGAAATCGATACCGAGACGATCGAATCGATGCGCTTGTTGGCACCGTTTGGCATGGGCTTTGCAAAACCGAAGTTTTTTCTTGGCGATGTGACGGTGTCGTCAATCCGCAAAATCGGCGCAGCGCAGAACCACTTGAAAGTGGAACTCGCGCAGGATGCCGCCACGTTAGACGCGGTCGGCTTCGGCCTCGGACCGGTCGGCGACGAACTGACGCCTGATGTGAAAATCGACGTCATCGGCGATTTGCAGGTCAACGAATGGAACGGCCGCAAAAAGCCGCAGCTGATGATCGAAGATGTCCGCACCGACGAATGGCAGTTGTACGACATCCGCGGCATCCGCCAGGTGACGCGCTGGTCGAAACTGATCCCGGACAAAGGCCAGATTTTCCTGGCGTTTCGGCCGGACACGGCAGCTGTTTTCGAAAGCCTGATCGGCCAGGCGATTCTCGGACCGGAAGGCTTGAAAGGGCTCGAAGCGCATAAGCACCATCTCGTGCTGCTCGATTTGCCGGATTCCGAAGATGAACTGGCGGCGGTGCTCGCAGAACTCAAGCCGAAGCGGATCTACGAGCATTTTTATGCCAAAGAATCGCAGTATTTCGAACAGATTCCGACACGCGAACAATTCGCTTGGCTGTTCTCGTTCATCAAGAAACGCGGCACGTTCGATTTCAAGAAACATTGCGACGAATTGGCTAAGCATAAGGGCTGGAGCCGTGAAACATTATTTTTCATGCTGCAGGTGTTTTTTGAACTTGATTTTGTTACACTTAACAATGGACTTACAGAGCTTGCGAAAGCACCGAGCAAACGTGATTTGACTGATGCGCCAATTTACAAAAAACGCGAGCAGCAAATCGCTTTGGAACAGAAGCTGCTGTATGCATCTTATAGAGACTTAAAACAGTGGTTTGACGCGAAAGTGGCAACCAAGGAGGAAGAAATATGGATTTAAAGCAATACGTAACAATTGTAGAAGATTGGCCGCAGCCCGGCATTCGCTTCAAAGATATCACAACGATCATGGACAATGGCGAAGCGTATAAATACGCGACAGACCAGATTGTGGAATACGCGAAACAAGTGGACGCGGAAATCATCGTCGGTCCTGAAGCACGCGGTTTCATCATTGGCTGCCCCGTCGCCTATGCACTCGGCATAGGTTTTGCTCCTGTCCGCAAAGAAGGCAAATTGCCGCGCGAAGTAATCCGCGCTGAATACGGCCTGGAATACGGCAAAGACGTCCTGACGATGCATAAAGATGCCATCAAACCAGGGCAGCGCGTGTTGATCACTGACGATTTGCTGGCTACTGGCGGCACGATCGAAGCGACAATCAACCTGGTTGAACAATTGGGCGGCGTTATCGTCGGCTGTGCGTTCCTCATTGAATTGACTTATCTGGATGGCCGCGACAAATTGGTCGGCTACGATGTCATGACATTGATGCAATATTAATCCCTTTCCTCCGCCTTTTGGGCGGAGGTTTTTTATTTGGGGACATAGCGGCTTTGAAAGAGGGTATGGACAATGGAGGTGATGAGTCATGTATTTAAGCAAATACCACGATCCAGCGAAAAATGGTGCGCTATTGGCAGGAATTCTAGAGGATTCTGCATCAATCAGCGACATTACAGAAGAAACGCGGAACCTGTTCCGCAGCATCAAAAGCAATGACCCTAAACCGGGCATAATATACCGGAGAAATTGGCGCGACCGCCTGTGGGCTTTGCTCGCACAGGACAATTCGATTGAAGACCCGAACGGCTACACTGAACTTGTCGAAGGCGATGAAGCTGTGCCGGAATGGAAGCAGGATTTGGATGGGGAATACCGAGTATTGGAAGCAGCGCTGGCACGCAGCGTCAATGTCGAAGATTTCGGAGCACGCGGCGATGGTGTGACCGATTGCACAGCCGCTTTCAAAAAAGCTTTCGGCAGCGGCCGTACCGACGTCTATGTGCCGAAGGGCATCTTCATCGTGCGCAAAATCGAGATGCCGTCCTTTTCACGGCTGCGGGGAGAAGGCAAAGGCGCGACGGTTCTGAAGCTCCACGAAGAGGCGCCGAAACGGCAGCGGCTCGTCATGAACGCCAATCCGTTCCGCGGCAACCACCACATTTCAGTGGAGAACATCGGCCTGGACTGGAATGTCGAGCGGCTGGGCGATGTTGAAAACACAAGTGCAGGCAATAACTTTTCGAGCTGCCTGACTTTTGCCAAAGTCACGTACGGCTGGGCGAAAGGAGTGGCGGCTGCGAATCCCGGCCTGCATTGCTTTGACGTGTCGTCGACTCTTTATAATTACGGCGGCGACGGCAAGCGCGCAAGAGGCGGCAGCCAGTTTATCTGGATCGACCGCTGCACAGGCTATGGCTTCGGCGACGATGGCGTCACGACCCACCACAGCGATTACATCTTCATTTCAAATTCACATTTCTGCGACCCGAGCGGCCGCTCCCATAAGGAAGGATTCTCGAACTCGAACGGCATCGAAATCGACGATGGCTCGCGTTTCGTATGGCTCTTGAACAATTCAACTTCGCGCTGCTTCGGTGGCGTGGAAATCAAAGCCCACGCCACGTCATCAGCGGCAACCGGGGTGTTCATTTCAGGACATTTGTCGGTCAATGACAACCGCTCATTTAATTTCCGCCACATCGGCCACCACAAGGCGGACGATCCCGATTCCATGACCGCGTATAACATCCTCGCCCAGCGGCTCGTGTCGGTGGCGCCTGTCTTTACAGAGATGTATGCAGGATCAGCGCCGCGCGCACTGGTGGTGTCGGGCTACCGCAACGTCGCCGTCAACCGCTTTTTGTTTATCGGTGATCTGTATACCGATTACAGCAATAATCCGGTGGCCGCGATTCAATACAAAGCGGGGCATGTGGCACTCACGAACGGCACGATCACAGGCTTCCACAACGCGAAAGCGGATGTTTTCGTCGCGGGCGGCAGCCAATGCGCAAGCGATGTCACCGTCCGCAAAATCCGTTGCCTCCAATCATCAAAACGGGCCGTGCAGATCGGCAAAGGCAGCAAAAACATCATCAAAGAAGAGATCTTCCAGCAATAGTGGCGGAATATCTTCAAAATATTATTTAAGTCATGGATAAGTAGTGACAAAGCTTTACTTTTAGCCCCATTGTTTTTTATAATGTATAGATATACTTACGCAAAAACTAAAAGCAAGGTGGGCAATTATGGCGAAAGATCAAGTTAGGACTCCCGAAGACGTATTTGAAATGTGTGCGTCTTATATGAATGCCGATCATGTGAATACGGTTAAAAGAGCTTATGAAGTGGCCTTGAAGGCGCATGAGGGGCAGTTCCGGAAATCCGGCGAACCCTATATTGTCCACCCTGTCCAGGTCGCCGGGATTCTGGCGGACTTGCAGATGGATCCTTCCACAGTGGCAGCGGGCTTTTTGCATGATGTCGTTGAAGATACCGGGTTCAGCCGCGAAGACATCGTCCGCGATTTCGACGAAGAAGTGGCGATGCTCGTTGATGGCGTGACAAAGCTCAGCAAAATCAAATACATGTCAAAAGAAGAGCAGCAAGCCGAAAATCACCGCAAGATGTTCGTGGCGATGGCGCAGGATATCCGCGTCATTCTCATCAAATTGGCGGATCGGCTGCATAATCTGCGGACGCTGAAATACCAGTCAGTCGAAAAGCAGCGCATCAAAGCGAACGAAACGCTGGAAATCTTTGCGCCGATCGCTCACCGCTTGGGAATCAATACGATCAAATGGGAGCTTGAAGACACAGCTCTCCGTTATTTGAATCCGCAGCAATATTATCGCATCGTCAATTTGATGAAAAAGAAACGCACCGAGCGCGAAGATTATTTGAATAATGTCATGGATGAAATCCGCACTCAACTGGACGAGGTCGAGATCGAGGCGGATCTATT
Source organism: Planococcus sp. (in: firmicutes) (assembly GCA_035468565.1). Lineage (GTDB taxonomy): Bacteria > Bacillota > Bacilli > Bacillales_A > Planococcaceae > Planococcus. Next base: position 11,303 of record DATISS010000078.1, on the reverse strand, counting down.
CGGGCGCCCGAAACACATTTACAGCATCTACAAGAAAATGGCGCTGCAAAACAAGCAATTCAACGAAATCTATGATTTATTGGCCGTGCGCATCACGGTCGACAGCATCAAGGATTGCTACGCGGTGCTCGGCATCATCCACTCGACGTGGAAGCCGATGCCAGGCCGCTTCAAGGATTATATCGCCATGCCGAAACAAAACCTCTACCAGTCGCTGCATACAACGGTCATCGGGCCGCAGGGCGATCCGCTGGAAGTGCAGATCCGCACCGAAGAAATGCACCGCATTGCCGAATACGGCGTGGCGGCGCATTGGGCCTATAAAGAAGGCCGAAAAGTCGATATGCCGAAAAACACCGTCGATTCCCGCTTGACGTGGTTCCGTGAAATCCTGGATTTCCAGAACGAATCGGACAACGCGGAAGAGTTCATGGAATCGCTGAAATACGACCTGTTTTCCGATATGGTCTATGTATTCTCACCAAAAGGCGACGTCATCGAAATGCCCGCAGGCTCCGTACCGATCGATTTCGCGTATCGGGTGCATTCGGAAATCGGCAATAAAACCATCGGCGCCAAAGTCAATGGCAAGATGGTGCCGCTTGATACAGAATTGAAGACAGGCGACATCGTCGAGATCCTGACATCGAAGCAATCGTTCGGCCCGAGTCGCGACTGGCTGAAAATCGCCAAATCGACGCAGACGAAAAACAAGATCAAACAATTTTTCAAAAAGCAATTGCGCGTCGACAATGTCCAAAAAGGCAAAGACCTGATCGAAAAGGAAATCCGCGCACAAGAATTCAACGTCAAAGATATTATGACGAACGACAACATCAAGCGCGTCTGCGAAAAATTCAATTTTACGGGTGAGGACGATATGTACGCCGCGGTCGGCTTCAGCGGCATTACGGCCCAGCAGGTCGTCAATCGCCTCGCGGAACGCCAGCGCAAGCGCCGTGAGCAAGAAGAAGCCATCGAAAAAATTACGGTGGAGATGAAATCGGCCACACCGCGCAAGCACACCGAATCGGGCGTCATTGTCCGCGGCATCGACAATATGATGATCCGCTTGTCGCGCTGCTGCAATCCGGTGCCTGGCGACAGCATCATTGGCTTTATTACAAAAGGCCGGGGTGTTTCTGTCCACCGCGCCGACTGCCCGAATGTCCATGACGACCATACCGACCGCCTGATTCCAGTCGAATGGGAAAACGCGGAATCACCAGAGAAAAAAGATTACGCAATTGATATCGAAGTCCAGGCTTATGACCGGACAGGGTTGATCAACGAAGTGATGCACATGGTCAGTGAAGCGAAGACGACGATAACGGCGGTCAGCGGCAAAGCTGATGCCGATAAAATCGCGACGATCAACATGACCATCATGATTCCGCACATTTCTCACCTGAACCGGGTTGTGGAAAAGATCAAGCAAATTCCCGATGTCTATCAGGTCATACGCGTCACGAATTAAGGAGGCATTATGCGGGTCATATTACAGCGTTCGAAACAAGCGTCAGTGACGGTCGGCGGCGAAAAAGTGGGAGCGATCGATTCCGGCTTTGTGCTGCTCGTCGGCATCACACACGGCGATACTGAAAAAGACGCGGCTTACGTCGCGAATAAGATTGCCGGGCTGCGGCTTTTTGAAGACGGCGAGGGCAAGATGAACTTGTCGATCCAAGAAGCGGGCGGCAGCATTTTGTCGGTTTCCCAGTTCACGCTTTACGGTGATGTGAAAAAAGGGCGTCGTCCGAGCTTTACCGCAGCTGCGCGTCCGGAAATGGCCGAGCCGCTTTGGCTGAAGTTCAACGAAGAATTGCGGTCGTGCGGCCTAATCGTCGAAACCGGCGTGTTCGGTGCGATGATGGACGTCGCACTCGTCAATGACGGACCGGTCACGATAATTATCGAGTCAAAGGAATAACAAAAGGATGTCCCGGAAGTCCGGGGCATCCTATTTTTTTGCGCGCAAAAAAGCGGCATGGGGGGGTTCTCCATGCCGCTGGTTAGCTATTCGCCTAATTTTGCATCGAAATAATTGACGATGCCACTGTACAGGCCGAGTGCAGCCTGTTCTTGGAATTTGCTCGATGTGACGATGCGTTCGTCGTTGTAATTGCTCAAATAACCTAGTTCAATGAGCACAGCCGCTTGTTTGTTTTCCCGCAGCACGAGGTAGTTGCCGTGGCGTGCACCGCGGTTCCGCAGATCAATCTTGCTGCTGAGGCCGTCGTTGATCGATTCGGCAAGCGATTGCTGATAGTCGAGCGTGTAATACGACGTGAAGCCGGACACGCTATTGTCGTCCGTCGCGTCGTAATGGAGGCTGATGAAAGCGTCCGCTGCGACTTGATGTCCCGTAGAGACCCGTGTGCGCAAGTCGACATAAACATCCGACTGCCGCGTCAAGAGCACTTCAGCTCCTGCGGAACGCAAGTGGTGCGACAAAATTTCCGACGTCTTCAGCGTCAAGTCTTTCTCTTTTGTCTCGCGTACACCGACCGTACCGCCGTCATTGCCGCCATGCCCGGGATCGAGCACGATCGTCAAACCGCTGAGCGTGCCTTTTTTGCGCGCCTGTTGTTCTGGCGCTTCCGCCGTCTGGACTTTTGTCTCGCTGTTCCTCACGACCCAATCGGCGACAAAGGCATTTTGGCCATCAGGCAATGAAACCTCATACCAATCACCTTGCTTATCGACAATCGTGAATGCTTTGCCGGCATCAGCGCGGTACGCCACGCCAGAAGCAGTGGACGGGCCTGTGCGCAAATTCGTGCCATCTGTGACGATGGTGATGGTTTCCGATTTTGGGCTCGCCGCTTTTTCCGCCGGTTTATCGGACATGTGGCCATGGAATGCGTAGACCCAACCGCTTTCCTTGCCGGAAATCTGAATCTCGACCCAGTTTCCTTGGATCGATTGGACCGGGAAGACTTCGCCTTTTTTCACGGTTTTCTGGATAGCGGAACTTAAATCCGGTTGTTTCCGCACATTCAAGGCATCCACTGCGATTTCGAACGAAGAAACATCGCTTTTGGCAGGGGCGGGTTTTTCTTGTGTCTGTCCCGCACTGCTTATGTATTGTTTGGAAACGAACCCTTTGACGCCACGGAAGTCGATTTCGAGCCAGCTGCCGGCATCGCTGACGATGAGGGCTTGGTCGCCGGCGCTCATCTGCGCCAGCACGGAAGCGGAAATGTCTGCTTGCGCGCGGATATTCAGACTGTCAACTGCAGCGACTGCTGTCTGTCCGGAAGCTGCGTTTGTGCCAGTGCTGCCGGTTTTTCGGGCCAGCCAGGAAGCGATCCATCCTGTGCCGCTGCCGGAGCTGATTTCGAGCCAATCGCCGCTTTCAGCGACAATTGTGACTTTCTCCCCTTTTTCCAGCGCTCCGGATACGCTGTAGGAAAGGCCGGGTCCGCTGCGGATGTTTACAGTGGATCCGGTGATTTCCGCTTCACCGCCAACCGCCAATGCGGGGTTTGCTGTAAGTGGGGGAATCGTGCCGGCAATCATTAAAAAAAGTAGAATAAGACCAATGGACCATTTAGCTTTCATTTTGCACCCCTTTCTAAACTATCTCTCTGTATTATGTTAAAAAAACGGCTGTTTGTCAAAAAAGGTTGACAAGATTTGTGGGAATCCTTAAGATTAACTTTATTATCCTTATATATTAGCTGTTGACGAAGAAAGTAATTGCATGATTGGCTGAAAAGAGAGGGGAAGTCCTGGGCTGTAAACTTCCCTGCAGGGATCTGCGACGAAAAACACTTAAGAGGCTTTTTCCTGAACGGCGCATCGTGCGCTTATTAGGGAAAAACGGAACCGGCCGTTACCCGGAATGAGAGGATGCTGGCATTGTTACCATGGCATCAACTAGGGTGGAACCGCGGAAGCTTATCAAAAGCTCTCGTCCCTTGCGAAAGCAAGGGGCGGGAGCTTTTTTGTATGGAAAAATAAAGGAGTGGAAAAAATGGGCAAGAATATCCAAGCGCCGCGCGGCACATATGACGTGCTGCCGGACCAATCGGCCAAATGGCAGGAAGTTGAACAGAAAATCATTGAGCTATGCCGCCTATACCAATACAAGGAAATCCGTACACCGATTTTCGAGCACACGGAATTATTCCAGCGCGGCGTCGGCGATACGACCGATATCGTCACCAAGGAAATGTATACATTCAAGGACCGAGGCGACCGCAGCTTGACGCTGCGCCCTGAAGGCACCGCTTCCGTTGTGCGGTCATTCGTTGAAAATAAACTATTCGGTTTGCCGGACCAACCGGTGAAATTATTCTATACGGGGCCAATGTTCCGCTATGAGCGGCCGCAAGCGGGCCGCATGCGCCAGTTCGTGCAGTTCGGCGTCGAAGCGATCGGTTCGAAAGACCCGGCAATCGACGCGGAAGTGATTTCGCTGGCGATGGAGACGTACCGTGCAGTCGGCTTGAAGAGCTTGCGCCTCGTCATCAATTCACTGGGGGACACGGAAAGCCGCACGCAACACAAAAAAGCACTGGTGGCACATTTCGCACCGCACATTTCCGAGTTTTGCCCGGATTGCCAAGCGCGTCTCGATAAAAACCCGCTGCGCATCCTGGACTGCAAAGTCGACCGCGGCAACCCCTTGATGGGAACGGCGCCATCGCTGGCCGATTACTTGAACGAAGAATCGCGCCTGTATTTTGACGAAGTGAAAGGCTATCTCGAAGAGCTCGACATCCCTTACGTCGTCGATCCGAATCTTGTGCGCGGATTGGATTATTACAACCACACTGCGTTTGAAATCATGAGCGACGCTGAAGGCTTTGGTGCTATCACGACACTAGCAGGAGGCGGGCGCTATAACGGCCTTGTCGAAGACCTCGGTGGGCCGGATGCTCCGGGCATCGGGTTTGCGATGAGCATTGAGCGGCTGTTGTTGGCACTGGAAATGGAAAAAGTGGAAATCGGCTTATCGGACACATTGGATGTCTACGTGATCGCAATGGACGAATCAGCGAAGAAGACGGCGTTCGGCGTCGTCAAAGAGTTGCGCGGGAACAAATTGTCGGCGGATATGGATTACACCGGACGCAAGCTGAAAGCGCAGATGAAGTCGGCTGACCGCAAAAAAGCGGCCTTTGTTGTCGTCATCGGCGAAACAGAAATGGCAAGCGGCAAAGCAAACGTCAAGGAAATGGCGACAGGCGAGCAGCACGAGGTTTTATTCGCTGACATTGCCGGCACGATATTGAAAAAGAAATCATTGGAGGAATAAATATGTCGAGATCACATTATTGTGGAGAAGTCAGTGAAGCAGCCATCGGGCAGCGTGTATCATTAAAAGGTTGGGTGCAGAAGCGCCGTGATTTGGGAGGTTTGATCTTTGTTGACGTGCGCGACCGCAGCGGCATCGTGCAAACGGTTTTCAATCCTGAAATTTCAGCGCCAGCCACAGAAATCGGCGAAACGCTGCGCAATGAATTTGTCATCCACATTGAAGGTTTAGTTGTGGCGCGTGCAGCTGGGCAAGTCAATCCGGCGATGAAAACCGGCAAAATCGAAGTGCAGGTGGACCACGCCACAATCATCAACGCGGCAAAAAATCCGCCATTCGCAATCGACGACCAGACAGAAGTCAGCGAAGATTTGCGCTTGAAATACCGTTACCTGGATTTGCGCCGGCCGGCGATGTACGAAACGTTCAAAATGCGTTCAGACATCACGAAGTCGATCCGCCGTTTCCTGGATCATGAAGGATTTATTGAAGTGGAAACGCCGATTCTGACGAAATCGACTCCGGAAGGCGCGCGTGATTATTTGGTGCCAAGCCGTGTGCACGATGGCGAATTCTATGCGCTTCCGCAATCTCCGCAATTGTTCAAGCAGATGCTGATGGTATCCGGTTTTGATAAGTACTACCAGATCGCACGTTGTTTCCGCGATGAAGATTTGCGCGCAGACCGCCAGCCGGAATTCACGCAGATTGATATGGAAATGAGTTTCAAGACGATGGAAGAAATCATCGAAATGAACGAGCGCTTGATGGGCATCATGATGAAAGACGTCAAGGGAGTCGACATCGACGCACAATTCCAGCGCATGAGCTATACAGAAGCGATGGACCGCTTTGGTTCGGATAAGCCGGACGTGCGCTTTGGCCTTGAATTGGTCAATGTATCGGACCTCGTGAAAAATTCAACATTTAAAGTCTTTTCTGGCGCCATCGAAAACGGCGGCCAGGTGAAGGGGATCAACGTCAAAGGCAGTGCTGCGAATTACTCACGCAAAGACATTGACGCACTCGGCGAATTTGCGGCGCGCTACGGCGCGAAAGGCCTTGCTTGGCTGAAAGTTGAAGCGGATGGCGTCAAAGGGCCGATCGCGAAATTCTTTGAAGGCGAAGCGGCTACTGCATTAACGGAACGCGCTCAGGCGGAAGCCGGCGATTTGCTATTGTTCGTAGCGGATTCGGCTTCGGTTGTGGCAGACGCATTAGGTGCGCTCCGCATGAAGTTCGGCAAAGAGCTGAACTTGATCGACACTACGGTCTACAAATTCCTATGGATTACAGACTGGCCGCTATTTGAATACGATGAAAAAGACGGCCGCTACTACGCTGCCCACCATCCATTCACAATGCCGTTTGAAGAAGACATCGACAAGTTGGATACGGAACCGCAGAACGTCCGTGCCCAAGCCTATGACCTCGTGTTGAACGGTTATGAACTTGGCGGGGGTTCGCTGCGCATTTACCGCCGCGACATTCAGGAAAAAATGTTCAAGACGCTCGGCTTTTCCGACGAGGAAGCGCGCGAGCAATTCGGCTTCCTGATGGACGCATTCGAATACGGCACGCCTCCGCATGGCGGGATCGCTTTCGGATTGGATCGCTTGGTCATGCTGCTTGCAGGACGCACAAACTTGCGCGACACAATCGCGTTTCCGAAGACTGCGAGCGCCAGCGACTTGCTGACGAATGCACCAAGCCCGGTTTCAACTGCACAACTTGAGGAATTAAGCCTATCACTGAATGTTCAGAATACTGAAAAATAATCAGTGTAAATTAGTTGTCGAATCAAAGAAGGTGTGCTAACATACAAGTAGTAGAGAATCCTGATGTGTTCGTTACGAGCAATTCAGTTTTGACCCAACATTTTGTCGTCGGGAGACCAGATTTCATCATGGCTAACATGCCTTAACGGGAAGTTATAAGTGATGACGAGGTCACCCACCTGCTTGAAGCGGGTTCAAAAACGATGCGCACCAAAACGGACGGCACGATTGGGATTCTCCGTTATTTCAAATTTTCGCCTCCCGGCAATTTGTCGGGGGGTTTTTATTTGTGTATAATCCCTAGTAGGTTAATCTACTTTATGAATTTATCTTGAAAGGCAGGCAAATCATGTTACATCAATTTTCCAGAAACGAATTAGCAGTAGGCACTGAAGGTATGGATCTGTTGAGAAACTCCACCGTCGCTATTCTTGGCGTTGGCGGCGTGGGTTCATTTGCGGCTGAAGCTTGTGCACGCAGCGGAGTCGGCCGCATCATCCTGGTCGATAAAGACAATGTCGACATCACGAACATCAACCGCCAGCTTGTGGCGAATTTATCGACGGTCGGCCAATCGAAAACGGCTGTCATGCAAAAGCGCATCGAAGACATCAATGTGGACTGCGAAGTCATATCACTGCACATGTTTTATACAGAAGAAACGTTCGAAGAGTTTTTCAGCTACAAACCGGATTACGTCATCGATGCATCCGATACGATGATCTACAAAGTCCATTTGATCGAGGAATGCTACAAGCGCGGCATCCCCATCATCTCGAGCATGGGCGCGGCGAATAAAACCGACCCGACGCGTTTCCGCATTGCGGACATCTCGAAGACGCATACCGATCCATTGGCGAAAATCATCCGCAAAAAATTGCGCAAAGCTGGCATATACAAAGGCGTACCCGTCGTGTTCTCGGATGAAAGTCCGATCATTGTCCGCGAAGACATCGTCGAAACGGTCGGCAAACCCGATGCGGCAATCCGCAAAGCCCAGATGCCGCCCAGCTCGAACGCCTTCACGCCTTCAGCGGTCGGTTTGATCTGCGCGAGCTGGGTCGTCAACGACATCACCAAATCGATTCCGATCAACCGTGTACGCAACAATTAAACCACAGCCGGCTCGAGTGATGAGCCGGCTTTTATGTGGGGATTTGTTGGACGAGCGTAAAAAAATTTCCATAACAAAAGCCATTCCCGCATGCGGAAATGACTCTAACAATTATTTTTTTCGGAATGATTTCAGCTTGTCGTAGATGCCGGCGAATTTTTTCTCGGAGCCGGCGATGATCGGCTTGTAAAACTCAGCGTTTTTGACTTCTTTCGGCAAGTAGTCCTGGTCGGCCCAGCCGCCGAATGTGCCGAGAGGTGTGTCGTGCGGATATTTATAGCCGCCGTGGCCGAGTTCGGCGCTGCCTGCGTAATGCGTGTCGCGCAGGTGCATCGGAATGTCACCGACTTCGCCTTTATTGATCGAAGCGATTGCCGCATCGATTGCTTTATAGGCGGAATTGGATTTCTCGGACAAGCACATTTCAGCGACTGCCTGGGCGAGCGGGATGCGGGCTTCCGGCAAGCCGAGGCGGTCTGCGGCCTGGCAAGCGGCGAGGACGTGCGCACCGACTTCCGGGCTCGCAAGGCCGATGTCTTCATAAGCCATGACGAGTAAACGGCGGGTGACAGCGGTCAAGTCGCCGTTTTCGAGCAGATGCGCCAAATAGTACATGGCTGCATTGACGTCGCTGCCACGCACGGATTTCTGCAGCGCGGACAACAAATTGAAATAATGCGAGCCTTTTTTGTCTCCGAAGACACCGACGCGCTTGATCATCTGTTCAATCATCTGGTCTTCGATCATGTATTTGCCATCGCTTTCATCTGATGCGACAACAATCGATTCGAGCATCGTCAACGCTTTTCGTGCGTCGCCGTTCGTGCCGTCAGCGATGCGGCTGACTTGCGCCTCGGAAATCTCGATTTCGTAATTTCCGAGGCCGCGCTTCGGCTCTGACAATGCCGAGTTCAGCAGCTGGAAGATGTCAGCGTGCGTCAGCCGCTTGAGCTGTTTGATTTCGCCGCAGCGGGAGCGGATCGCCGGATTGACGTCGTGGAACGGGTTTTCCGTCGTCGCGCCGATCAGCACGATGGCGCCGCTTTCGACGTGCGGCAGCAGGGCATCCTGCTGGAGTTTATTGAAACGGTGTATTTCGTCTAAAAACAGCAGCACTTTGCCGGTGATGCGTGCTTCAGCGACGACTTCCTCGACATCTTTTTTGCCGGACGTTGTCGCGTTCAACGCGATGAACGGCAGTTTCGAGGTGCCGGCGATGGCGTGGGCGATCGACGTCTTGCCGATTCCCGGTTCACCGTATAGGAGCAGGGACGGCACGTGGCCGTTGTGGATCATTTTATATAAAGCCGTATGCGGGCCGATGACGTCTTTTTGGCCGATCACTTCGTCGATCGTGCGCGGACGCATGCGGAACGCCAATGGTTCATTTTGCAAAAGTAAAACCCCTTTCGTACATTTGTTCAGCTATCAGTATATCGCGGCGCGAAATAAATGTCATTGCAAGTCCATTGCGCGGAGATATGCTATACTTTTAGGAAGAATAATTGGAAAATGACTTAGAGGTGTAACGATGAGAATATCAACAAAAGGCCGCTACGGCTTGACTATTATGATCGCATTGGGAAAAAATTACGGCGAAGGGCCGATGCCGCTGCGGAAAATCGCCGCGGATTATAATCTGTCCGAAGCTTATTTAGAGCAGCTGGTAGGACCGCTGCGCAATTCTGGGCTGGTGAAAAGTGTACGCGGCGCTTACGGCGGCTATATGCTGACGCGCAGTCCGAAAGACATTTCAGCGGGTGACGTCATCCGCGTACTAGAAGGACCGATCCAGCCGGTCGAAGGCATCGAGGACGAAGACCAGCCGCAGCGCGAGTTGTGGGTGCGCATCCGCGACGCTGTGAAAAATGTCCTGGATACGACGTCGATCGATGATCTGGCGAACCAGCAGGAAACAGATAACGAAAATTATATGTTCTATATATAAGGAGTTAAACCATGATGAATCGAATTTACTTAGACCATGCGGCCACTTCTCCGATGCATCCGGAAGTGGCTGAAACATTTTCACAAGCACTCGGCACTGTCTACGGCAATCCTTCGAGCATGCACGGCACAGGACGCATCGCGCGGAAAGCGCTCGATGATGCGCGCCGTGTTTTCGCTCGCAGCATCAATGCGAACGACCCGGAAATCATTTTCACGAGCGGCGGGACGGAAGCTGATAACTTGGCGATCTTCGGCACAGCTGCAAAAAAACCGGGCGGCCATATCATCACGTCGGCTGTCGAACACCACGCCGTTTTGCACGCCTGCGAGAAACTTGAGCGGGATGGCTATCGCGTGACTTACTTGCCGGTCGATGAAAACGGACTTGTGCGAGCAGAAGACGTGAAAAATTCGCTGCGCAGCGATACAATTCTAGTGACCATCATGCTTGGCAACAATGAAGTCGGCACGGTCCAGCCGATTGAAGAAATCGGCGAGTTGCTGAAAGGAACGGACGCGGTGTTCCACACGGACGCTGTCCAGGCTTATGGCGTATTGCCGATTGATGTGGAGAAGCTTCACGTGGACTTGCTGTCGGTATCGGCGCATAAACTGAACGGCCCGAAAGGCACCGGCTTCCTTTATCAGCGCAAAGGCGTTGCATTGGCGCCGCTCTTTTACGGCGGCGAACAGGAACGCAAGCGCCGCGCAGGAACAGAAAACGTCCCGGCAATCACGGCGTTCGCTAAAGCGGTGGAAATCGCGCTATCAACAATGCCTGTAAAAACGGCGCTTTATTTGACGTTTAAAGACACGTTTAAAAACGTCTTAACGGAACAAGGCATCCCTTTCAAAGAAAACGGCGCCAACACGCTGCCGCATATCCTGAATCTCAGCATTCCGGAAATCGACATCGAGTCGTTCCTGGTAAATCTCGACATTGCCGGCATTTCGGCATCGAGCGGTTCAGCGTGTACAGCGGGTTCCATGGATCCGTCCCATGTACTAGTAGCCATGTACGGCGGGCAAGCGGACGAGCTCCGCAATTCCATCCGCTTCAGCTTCGGGCTTGGCTTGGACGCCCGGCAAGTACAGGAAGCTGCACTGAAAACAGCACAAATCTGCAAGCGTTTAGCGCTTAAATGAAAAGGTGAGATCGTATGACTGCAAAAGCAATACAAGATACACGCGTTGT
>DATISS010000077.1:0-12660 GCA_035468565.1 Planococcus sp. (in: firmicutes) | reverse complement strand
TCGCATGTTGCTTGTGGCAGTGCTTGCTTTGGTATTCGTCAGTTCTGCTTTGGCGCTGCTCGGCCCTTACCTGATCGGTTACATCATCGATGAATTTATCGTCCCTCAGTCGTTCAGCGGTATGGGAACAGTCATCTTCTGGCTCATTGCCGTCTATACAGGGCATTCTGCCGCGCTCTACCTGCAAAACTATTGGATGGTCGGGATTGCCCAAGGGGTGATTTACCGGATGCGCACCCGGCTGTTCGAACATCTTCAGCGTTTGCCGGTATCGTTCTTCGACAAACGCCAGCACGGTGAATTGATGAGCCGCATGACGAATGACATCGAGAACGTGTCGACCACACTCAACAGCACGTTTATCCAAGTGTTTTCGAGCATCCTGACATTGACGGGAACAATCATTGTCATGCTGTGGCTGAGCCCGCTGCTGACATTCCTGACGCTCGTCATTATTCCGCTTATGTATGTATCGATGCAATGGATCACCAAACGCACGGGGCGCCTCTACAAAGAGCAGCAGCAAGCGATCGGCGAACTGAACGGCTTGATCGAGGAATCGATTTCCGGACAGAAGATCGTCAAAGCCTTTTCACAGGAGCCGCGCGTGATGGACGAGTTTCTTGTGAAAAGTGAGAATCTCCGCCGTACGGGATTTTGGGCATGGACTTATGCAGGGTTCATTCCGAAAGTGATGAACTTTTTGAACAACGGCAGTTTTGCGATTGTTGCCGGCGTCGGCGGGATTCTCGCGCTCAACGGTTCGATTTCCATCGGCGTCATTGTCATCTTTACCGAATATGCCCGCCAGTTCACGCGTCCGCTCAACGACCTGGCGAACCAGTTCAATACCGTGCTGTCGGCCATAGCGGGAGCGGAGCGGGTGTTTTCAATCATGGGGGAAACGGAAGAAAAGGACGACTTAGTTTTGAATGCGGATAAGAAGCTGCAGGGGCTGGTCGAGTTTGACAACGTGTCCTTTAAATACGAAGGCGCGGAAGAAGATTGGACCGTCCGCAATGTCAGCTTTGCTGTCGGCGTCGGCCAGACTGCCGCATTAGTCGGAGCGACCGGTGCGGGGAAAACCACGATCATGCAATTACTCGCCCGTTTCTATGACGCGGCAGAGGGCCAGATTCGGCTCGACGGCACGCCCATTGAAGCGATGCCGCGTGAGACGCTCCGCAAACAGATTGCTTTTGTCCTGCAGGACCCGTTCCTTTTTGAAGAGACGGTGCGGGAAAATATTCGGTACGGCCGACTGGATGCAACGGATGAAGAAGTGGTCGAAGCGGCGAAAAGCAGCAATGCCCACGACTTTATCAAGGCTTTGCCAGAAGGCTATGACACCGTGTTGAAAGGCGACGGCTCGATGATCAGCCAAGGGCAAAAGCAATTGCTGTCGATTGCCAGGGCGCTTATCGCAGATCCGGTCATCCTCTTATTGGATGAAGCGACCAGCAGCATCGATACCGTCACGGAACTGAAAATACAGGAAGCTCTTGAGCACCTCATGTCCGGCCGGACCAGTTTCGTCATTGCGCACCGTTTGAACACAGTGCGGCAGGCTGATTTGGTGTTGGTGATGGAGATGGGTGAACTGGTCGAGTTCGGCAAACAGCAAGACTTGATCGACAGAGGCGGTTTGTATGCTGCGATGCTTGCGGATGCGAAACTGTGACCGATGCTTGCGGAATATCGGCTTCCCTCTCAACGCAACAATTAAAAACATTCCCAATATAAAAGAGACAGAATGGCAGATACTCTGCATTCTGTCTCTTTTGCCGTCAGCTCAAGCGCATATGTTTGCGCGGATTAAACCGGCCGATGAGGATTTCACCGAGCGGAATCGTCTTGGGAATCAGGATCGACAAGACGATCGGCACAAATAATCCGGCTAATGTGTATGTCAAAATATTATAAGGCAGCATATCCCTGACGATAAAACCGACGAAGATGTGCAAATACATGATTGAAATCGAATGTTTTTCGATTTTCTCAAACCAAGGCAGCCTTTTGATAGCTGTCATCTGCTGGAAGATGCCGACGATTAAAGCGGTCATCGCAATCGGAATGATGAGATCTAGCAAGAAATGGTCGTAGCGCAGGAACTTCAGGCTTAAATGGTAATTGATGGCGCCAAAGCCATCCGCGGCCATTGCAAAAGCGACAATTGCTGCCGTAATGCCGATAGCAAGTTTCGGGATATTCATCCAGAATGCCTTGAAATAATAGCCGATCGCGAAATAGACGACGGCGATGAGCACAACATCCAAGTTCCAAATCATCGGAATCTGGGCAGATGCGGCATCCGGTTCAGAGGCGAGTCCCATAGCGAATGATCCTTCCAGCTGTGCGGCGATATAGCAGCCCGCCAAGATGGTGAACTGCAGCCAGCGCTTTTGGCGCGTGATCCACAAGAACAGCAGATACGTAGCGAACATGACTGTAACAAACCAGAAGACACCGTGTTCACCGCGCAAAAAACGGCCGCCGACTGTCAATTCGATCAAGTCGTGTCTGAGGAATGCTGAAGTAAGGGTGCCGTCGCCGATCATCATGCCGTATTTAAAGAACGTCAACAACAACAGGAAAAACAGATAAGGCACCATCAACTGCATGAAGCGTTTATGGATTGCCGGCTTTAGTTGGCTATTATCGGCTATCGGTTTGAAGAACATGCCGCTCAATAGGAAAAAAGCGGGCATGTGAAACCAATAAATATATGTGATTAAAGGGGATTCGACAGGCAACGGCCCTGAATAATGCCCGATGACGACGAGCACCATCAGGAAACCTTTTACTGCATCCACCCAAGTTAAACGTTCTTTCGCCATAATGCTGACCTCCGAAAATAAATTCATCAATACATTATAGCCTATCCGCAGCGCCTTTAACCCGATGATACAGAACGGTAAAAGTTCGTTAAATTCTGTAATCTTGTGATACGATGAAAATAATCAAGTGAAGGGATGGTGGAAAATGAGTATTTCCCTATCAATAGAGTCATTTCCATTGGATGGAAAGACTGTCCAGGATGCCTCGGAATTTTTAAAGTTATTTCAAACAGATTACAGCCAAGTGCTTCATGGACCGCTTTGGCAAAACCCGCTAGCCAGAGGATTCGTGGTTCTGGCTTATACGGATGATGGGGAATTAGTGGGATTCGCTTCCTCGGCAGATCTCATCGGCTTGCACCATTATGAATGGTCGGTGCTGGTGCACAATAGCTATCGCCGGATGTCAATCGGCACCGCCTTGGCCGAAGGCATTGAACATGGCCAACGGCAACGCCAGGCTGAAAGCGTTTTGGCCGCTTCCATTGAAACGCCGGAAGCTGCACAATTTCTGGAAAGCCTCGGTTATCGGCTGGAATTCAAGGAAATCCTGATGGGCGCAGAACCATTGAACGAGCTGCAGCTGCCGGATGGCTTGGCTGTTCGGCCTTATAACGGGGAGCGCGAAGAACTTGAGGCGCTGTTGGTATCGGCTTTTGACGAAGGGATATTGCCCGTGATTTCCCACAATATCGAGTCTCCGGACCGGAACATCTGGGTGATGGCGCAAAACAGCAAACTGGTGGCAGCTGCGACGCTCATCGATGAGGGAGCAGATTTATGGATGACGGCATTCGCTGTCGACCCCAAGCAGCAAGGCAAAGGCTATGGCAAGGCTTTCCTGTTATGGTGCAGGCACCACGCATTTGCCACAGGCAAGCACCAAGTCCTGCTGGATGTAGAGACGGAAAATGAGGCGTTGAAAGTCTACGAAAAATCCGGATTCCGGGCAGTAGACACCGTGGCCTATTGGAAAAAGTCATCAGAACCCGCATAATTGGTATGGAATACGAGCATAGCGGGTATAGCAGACGAGGACAGCTTAAGATGAGCAGGGACGGAGCTCCAATACATGAACGATTACAAAAACGGCCAGAACATTGCAGCGGCGAATGAAAGCAGCATTCGCACGGATTTTAAGGAAGGCATGACATATGGTGAGTATCTGCATCTTGATCAATTGCTGAACGCCCAAGGCGGCGTCAGCGGACACCATGATGAAACCTTATTCATCATCATCCATCAAGTGTCGGAGCTATGGATGAAGCTGATTTTGCATGAATTGACCTCGGCTATCGAGCATATCGGCAATGATGATCTTCAGCCAGCTTTCAAGCAATTGGCGCGCGTTTCAAAAATCCAATCGCAGATTATTCAAGGCTGGGATGTCTTGGCGACGCTGACGCCGGCGGAATACATGGAATTCCGTGGAGATCTCGGGAATGCCAGCGGCTTTCAGTCTTACCAATACCGGATGATTGAATTTGCCCTAGGCTACAAAACGAAGCATGTATTGAAAATCTACGAAAAAGATGAAGCTCTCCATAAAACGCTGGTAGAGGCTTTCGGAAAGCCCGGCCTTTATGACGCAGCCATCCAGAAGCTGGCCCGAAGCGGCTTCCACATCAATCCCGATGTCCTGAACCGTGACGTTACGAGAGTCTATGAATCGGACGAAAGCGTCAGGGAAGCGTGGAAGACGGTTTACCGCGATGTGGACACGCATTGGGAATTATACCAATTGGCTGAAAAGCTGGTTGATATCGAAGACTGGCTGCAGCAATGGCGCTTCCGCCATATGAAAACGGTGGAGCGCATCATCGGTTTTAAACAAGGGACGGGCGGCTCATCAGGAGTCAATTACTTGAAAAAAGTGCTCGACCAATACTTCTTCCCAGAATTATGGGAAATACGCACAGAAATTTAGGAGGCCACGTGATGAAGATTTTTGCACATAGAGGAAGCTCCGGAACACATCCGGAAAACACGCTGGCTGCTTTTCGGGCAGCTGCGGCATTGCCTATCGACGGTGTGGAATTCGATGTACACCTGACAAAAGATGATGTGGCTGTTGTTATCCATGATGAAAGAATCAATCGGACAACTGACGGCAAGGGCTATGTGAAAGACATGACAATCGACGAATTGCAGGAATACGATGCGGGTTCCTGGTTCTCAGAAGAATGGAGCGGGGAACGCATCCCGACACTCGATGAAGTGTTCGGAATTTTCGAAGACACCCACCATCGCCTTAATATCGAGATCAAATCGGACGTTTTTCCGTATGACACGCTCGTTGACAAAGTCATCACGCTCGCCAATAAACGGGGATTGGGTGACAGGCTGCTGCTGTCTTCGTTCAACCACGAAGATGTCCTCCATATCTGCCGCGAAACGGAAGTGAAGTCGGCAATCCTGACTTCACAGATATACGTGGACGTATACGATTACGCCCGGGTCATCGGAACAAAGCAAATCCATGTCTCGCTGCCGGCCGCATTCCGGAAAATGACAACCGACGCCCTAAGAAAAGGGGCGATCGTCTATGTGTACACAGTCAATAGCATCGACTACGCTGAGCAATTGCAGCATATCGGCATTCATGGCATTTTCACAGATTACCCTGAGCGCATGCTTGAAAAGCTGAAATGATATTAAAAAACAGGACACGGCGCAATTTGCGGCGTGTCCTGTTTTTTTGTCTATGTTAGATGTACGGTGCGGTTGCCGCGCAACCGCACGTTTCACCATTTCGCGAAATGCTCCTCGACCGACCCAAGAATTTGGGTGATTTTCAATTTCCGGCCGTCAGGGTAACGGACGTAGCCATTGTAATAGCCGATCAATTGATGTACCTCTGACTTCACCAGCTTCAAGTCTGTTTTTGATTCGCGTTCGAAAAACGGCGTGAAGGTCAATTTGACATCGTCCGAAAATTTGGTTTGGATAAACCAGGGCTCTTTGTAGTTCTCGTTATTGTAATGGAAAAGGACGTCTTCGTGCAGTTTGGTCATCTTGCCGTCGACAAAAAAAGCGTTTTCGGTCATGCCGGTTCCATCTGTCCATTTGCCGCCGAAATTCAAGCCGATGGTTTTGCCGTCTGAGCGCTGCGAAGCCATCCCCCAATTCCAAGCTGATTCCCGTGGCCAGATGCCTCTGCCATAATCGAGGACGGCGAAACTGTCACCCGGCTCAATTTCATATATCCGGTTGCCGAGTTTTACAGACCCGGAAGCAGGAAGCGACAGGTGCTTGCCCGTGAATTGAAAAGTCTGGCGGTTCAATGGGATCACCACATTGAGCGAATCGTGGTTTTCAGGGTGGCAGATCAGTAATGAAGCTTCCAGCGGTTCCCCGTCAAATTCTTCAACTTCCACAAAAATGCGTGTTTCATTGTCTTGATATTCGAATTTTATGTTCATCTCTTCATGGCGGAAGTGGCTTGTGTCAAGGACTTGATTGGGTAATTTTATCTGGCGGGTGAACGGCATAATGATTGTTTTCTCGTAAAAGCGCTGTGTTTCGTAATTCAAAAAATAGACAAAGCATACTGTCGAGTAATCCAGGTGGCAGATGGTAGCTGAAAACATCACGTCTTCGCCGAAAACACACCAGTAATTCCATTTTTTCTTGCGCATGAAATTTCCGCGGAGATTGCTGACTACCAGCGGCTGGCGTGCAAAACCTATCGCGTTTGGATTTAAATGGCCTTTTGCATCACATAGCATGACATGTTCAGTAATTTCACGTTCCATATGTTGCATTGAATCCACCTCACCTTCAGCGATCATTGTAAATGATAATCCCATTGTAGCAGAATTTTCACAAAATAGCCGTCCAAAAGGTAGAGAAAAGCCCCGGACATTTATCATGTCCGGGGCTTTCGCTTAGTTCTGTGGGGGTTTTCTCCAAAGCAGGGCGATGGTTCCTTCGCCGGCATGGACTGCCAGAGACGAACTTAGATCCCCGACCAGGATTTTGGCTTCTGGCACAATTTTCAGGATGTCCTGTTTCAAGCTTTCCGCTTCGTCCAGGACATTGCCGTGCATAATCTGGAACGTGTCAGTGTTGTATTTCTCGTGGTCTTCTTTTACACGGTCCAATAGATACTGAACCGCTTTTTTGTGCGAGCGGACTTTGTCGATCGGCACCAATTCGCCTTCTGCGCTCAGTTGGACAATCGGCTTCACTTTCAGCAGGCTGCCGATATAGTATTGGGCTCCGCTCATGCGGCCGCCTTTATACAATTGGGACAGATTGCCGATCAGGATGTAATTGCGCAAATCATGGACTTCTTTTTGCAGGCGTTCGGCAATTTCATCCGCCTCCATGCCTTGTTTTTGAAGCTCAAGGCCGCGGTCGATCAAGCCGGACAAGCCGTATGACAATGCCAGCGAGTCGATGGCGTAAACTTTAAAGCCGGTCATTTCTGCAGCAGCCGTGGACGATGCGATGGTGCCGCTTAATTTAGCGGAAGCGTGGACGGCAATTGCGCATTCATACTCTTCTTTCAGTTTTTCATAGAGTTCCGCGAATTTTCCAGCTGAAGGCTGGGAGGTTTTCGGGAATTCAGGCGAGCTTTTGATGCGCGCATACAGCTCTTTGTTCGTTAAATCGACGCCATCGTCAATGAATTCTTCCTGGCCGAAATGGATGTTTAAAGGCACCATATAAACATCGGGATGAGCTTTGAATTCTTCGGTTACGAATCCTGTCGAGTCAAGGATCCAAGCAATAGGTTTTTTCATGGGTTCCAACATCCTGTCATTAAAGTTTTTTGAATATATAAACTATAACATGGATAGCTTTAAGGACATAGTATAATCTTGGAATCGAGTGGATCCAGCATTTTGGGCGTAAAAACAATTAGTGAGTGGATAGTATTTATTGTTTGCTGAACCGGTTTTCGAAGGATTCTTTTATATCGGGAATGTGCTTGATGAGGATCAGGGACATGGCAGCGAGCAGCGGCCAAAAGTTAGGAAGCTCCCCGAACCAAGCCATCGATACGGCATAAGCGAAAAAGCTGATCAGCATTGTCAGAGTTGCGCTCTTGACGAAAGGCAGAAAAACGGCGAACACTGCCGCCATCACCAGAAATAGAGAAGGGGTGAGGAACAGCGCCGCGCCGATAAATGACGCGATGCCCTTGCCGCCACGGCCTTTTAGCCAGACAGGGAAGAGGTGCCCGCAGATGGCCGCGAGCGCAGCTACTGCGATTATCCATTTTTCGAAATCGAAATAATGGCCAAACCAGATAACAATGCCGACTTTAGCGGCATCGCCCAGGAATGTCAGGAAAAAGGCGGTTTTACCGATAACGGCGCCTGCATTGCGCGCGCCGAGGTTGCCGCTGAGTTCTTTCCGCAAGTCGACGCCTTTCCATTTTCCGACCCACCAGGCGGTCAGAAGGTTTCCGATTAAATACGATGCAATCCAATAGATGGCCATTTATTACCTCCTGGAAAGGTAGTTGCGTTCAGATAACAATGGAAGGGCAAAAAAAGCCTTCCTATTCATAAGGAAGGCCATGATTTAATCTTATAGCTTCGCGGCTTCGAACAGGTAATCGCTGATGACGCGAAGGCCTTTATCAAAGTTTTCAAGATGGAAATGTTCGTTTGGCGCATGGAAGTTTTCCGAAGCCAGGCCGAAGCCCATCAATACGACCGGCAAGCCCATGACTTGGTCGAATACCGCGACAATCGGCACGGATCCACCCATACGCGTATACGCGGTTTTGACGTTATAGACCTTTTCATAAGAACGGCCTGCGGCTTGAATGGCAGGGTGGTCATATGGCGTCAGGAATGGCTGGCCTTTATCGAATTCCGAAATCTTCACAGTGACGCCAGCAGGTTTATGCGTTTCAACGTGCGTCCGCAATTTTGCGACAATGTCATCCGGGTCCTGGTTAGGCACAAGGCGGCATGTGATTTTAGAGCTCGCTTCGGCAGGCAATACTGTTTTGATGCCCTCGCCGGAGAACCCTCCTGTGATGCCGTTGATTTCGAGTGTCGGGCGGATCCAAGTGCGCTCGACGAACGAATAGCCTTTTTCACCGAAATCCTCTGTAATGCCGAGATCTTTCTTTTCTTGTTCCAAATCGAATTCTAGCGCGGCGAACTCAGCCCGTTCCGCGTCGGAAACTTCAAGGACATCATCGTAGAAGCCTTCCACTTGGATGACGCCTTCTTTATCGCGGAACGATTGCAGGATCTCTACGATGGCATGCAACGGATTTTGCACGGCGCCGCCGTAAAGTCCTGAATGCAAGTCGCCTTTCGGTCCTTTGACATCAATCTGGATGCCGGCAAGCCCGCGCAGCCCGTAGCATACTGCCGGACGCCCCGGACCTTGCATGCCTGTATCGGAAATGACGATCAAGTCCGCTTTTAATTGCTCCAGGTTCTGTTCCACGTATTTCGGAAGGTTCGGGCTGCCGATTTCCTCTTCGCCTTCGACGATGAATTTGATATTCACCGGCAATTCGCCATTCAATTGGAGCAAAGCTTCAACAGCTTTGACATGCATGAACGTTTGGCCTTTGTCATCGCTTGCGCCGCGCGCGAATAATTTATTGTCCCGAACGTCAGGGTCGAATGGCGGAGTCTCCCAAAGATTTAACGGATCCACAGGCTGGACATCATAATGGCCATAGACGAGGACGGTCGGTTTGCCTTCGGCATGGAGCCAGTCTGCGTAGACAACGGGATGTCCATCTGTTTCGAAGATTTCGGCGTTTTCCAGCCCCGCTTCCTGCATCGACGTTTTCAGCCATTCTGCGCCTTTGCGGATGTCTTCTTTGTGTTCCGACAGCGAGCTGACAGAAGGGATGCGCAAAAATGCTTTCAATTCTTCAAGATGCTGTTCCCGGTGGTCTTTGAAATATTGATCGATGTGTTCAGCGTTCATATTATCCCTCTATTCCATAAATTTTAATTATGGAAAAATTATAGCATACAAGATGTGGTTTTCGACATTTGGAAAACGGCTATGATATAATTGTTGCTACGGAAATAGCTCGTTTAAAAATGTGTTTTAAGACACTGGAGGAAATAGATTTGTTTATTGCATTAGGATTATTTTTAGTGATGTCGTTCTTCTTCTCGGGAAGCGAAACGGCTTTGACAGCTGTAAATAGGATGAAGGTCCATCTTCGCGCAGAGCAAGGTGATGTAAGGTCACAGAAACTGCAAAAGTTGATCGCGAAGCCGGACCGTATGATTACGACTCTTTTAATCGGAAACAACATTGCCAATATTATGCTGCCGACGCTTGTCACGACAATCGCCTTGACAAGAGGGTGGGAAGTCGGGATTGCTACGGCCGTCCTGACCCTGGTATTGATCATCTTTGGGGAAGTGTTGCCGAAAACGATTGCGGCGACATTCTCGGACAAAGTCTCTTATTTGGTATTCCCGGTCATTGCTTTTCTCGTCGTCATCTTTAAGCCGTTGACATGGCTGTTGGCGCAATTCACGAATATCTTTATCCGCATTATTTCGAAAGGCACCGTCAAAGAAGCGACGATGACCAAAGCGGAATTGCGGACGATGGTCGACATCGCTTCAACTGAAGGGACTTTCGAAGAAGATGAATCCGAGCGTATCAAAGGTGTGCTCGACTTCCCGCATAAAGATGTGTCTGACGTCATGTCGACCCATCGGACAGACACAGTGGGCATCCCGCTTGATTCGACGTATGAAGAAGTGCGGGACTTGATCCTCGACTCTTCGTATACGCGCTATCCGGTCTACGAAGAAAGCCTCGATAATATTGTCGGCTTGTTTCTATCGAAGAAATTGATCGAATGGTCGATGAATCCGAATTTGACGCTTGCCGAATTGATGGATGACAATCCATTATTCGTCGTGCAGTCGGTCAGTGTGGAAAAAGTCTTCAAGATGATGATGGCGAAGAAAAAGCATATGGCTGTAATTCTGGACGAATACGGAGGCACGCTCGGCATTGTCACCCATGAAGACATCATCGAAGAAATGATCGGACAGGACATTGAAGATGAGACGGACGAAGAAGAGGACGAATTGGTCTTCGAAATGACCGATACCCAGCTGACTTGCCACGGACGCCTTGAAATCGAGGACGTCAACGAAATGTTCCACGTGGAAGTGCCAGGTGATCACGACACGATTGCCGGCTTTGTCATGCAGCAGCTAGGGCATGTGCCAGATGAAGGTGAAGAGTTCGTCTACGAAAACCTTCACGTCAAAATTAATGAAATGGACCGCAACCGCATCATGCGTTTGACGATCACGAAAAATGCCAATGAAGAAATGATGGCCAATTCTCTATAATAGTATTAAAGTAGCCCCCGGTGAATCCGCTAATTCGCCGGGAGCTTCTTTATTGTTATGGTAAGATAGGTATTCACTGGAATTTATAGACGCAGAAAGCCCGAGTTTCAAGTTATTCACGCATATCTTGTTTATCGCTTATTTTTAAAGGTAAAGAATAAGAGAACTTAGTTTAATACATCGCTATAAAAGGATCCACTGAAGGAAAAGAGGAATATGATGAAAAACAGTTTGAAAATCGCAAGTGCATTTATAGGGATTGTGGTCGGTGCGGGTTTTGCATCCGGCCAGGAAATTTTGCAGTATTACACTAGCTTCGGCTATTGGGGGCTGGCAAGCGTAGCGCTCGCTGCTGTGCTGTTCGGCTATTTGGGGAAAGTGCTGACCGGGCTCGGCAGCCGGATGCAGACAGTGTCCCATGAAGAAGTCGTATACAAAATCGGCGGGAAAGTTGTTGGGAGGATTATCGATTACACACTGATCCTCACGTTGTTCGGCATTCTGGTCGTCATGATTGCGGGAGCGGGGTCGATTTTTTCGCAGCAGTTCGGCTTGGCGCCTGCGTTCGGCCGCGCAGTGATGACGGTTCTGGTTATTCTCACGATCATGCTCAATGTTAAAAAAGTCATAATGATCATCGGCAGCGTCACGCCATTCTTGATTTTGATGGTGGTCGGAATTGCAGCTTACAGTTTGCTGACGATGGACACCAGCTTTACGGAACTGGAGCCTGTCGCGAAAGAGCAATTGTCAGCAGCGCCGAATTGGTTCATATCCGCAATCAATTATGTTTCGCTGTCGATTGCGCTGACGACGTCCATGGCACTTGTCATGGGTGGTGCGGAAAAAGATGTTAAAGTCGCTGCACGCGGGGGCATGATTGGCGGAATCGTCTTTGGAGTATTGATTTTGCTGAGTTATTTGGCAATTTTCTCGAAAGTGGACATCGTCGGCGGTTCTGATTTGCCGATGCTGCGCTTGGCGGACAATATATCGCCGTTTCTCGGTATTGTCATGGCCATTGTGATTTTCAGCATGATTTACAACACAGCTGTAAGCTTGCTGCTGTCGTTTTCCGCGCGCTTCACTGAAATGGGCACGAAACGCTTCAGAATCTTCGTGATTATTTCAGGAATCAGCGCGTTCGGCTTGAGCTTTGCTGGCTTTACGCAATTGGTCAACTGGCTCTACCCAATTGTCGGCTACCTGGGTATGCTGCTTGTAGTTGCACTGATAGTGGCGGATATCCGCAAAGTAGGGCAAGAAAAAGAGTAATAATATAATAAAATAAAGAAGGCAGCGCTGCAGGTACTCCCGTAATTGGGAGGGTCTGCTGGCGCTGCTTTTTCTTTATGTCCAGTTCCGATGCCCAGCCCCTCGAGGTCGCTTCGGGTTTGGGGTGAATGGCAAAAAGCGCCATCCATCCCAAACCCTACAGCGCTTGTCGGGGCTAACGCGGGCACCTCCACATTTCTTCATTACAAAAATGTAAGCGAAATGAAAGT
>DATISS010000076.1:0-2992 GCA_035468565.1 Planococcus sp. (in: firmicutes) | reverse complement strand
ATGCTGAATAGAGGAAATTATCCGGAGTTTCTTCTGGATATGCTTCAAGGAACCATGACGATCGATGTGGTGCTGGTTTATATTCTATTTTCCGTATTAGGCTATATCTTATACTTGTTCATCTATGCGGCTTTGGGCAGTCTGGTTTCGAAGGTGGAAGATGTGAATTCTGCAGTTACGCCGATAACGTTCCTGTTTATCCTGGCTTATCTC
The DNA here is from genome assembly GCA_035468565.1 of Planococcus sp. (in: firmicutes). GTDB lineage: Bacteria > Bacillota > Bacilli > Bacillales_A > Planococcaceae > Planococcus. The sequence continues at coordinate 2,779 of DATISS010000076.1, read as the reverse complement.
GCTGCAACATTTGCAACGAACGCGCCGGACAATACGATTGTGAAAGTCACATCGTTCATCCCGTTCATCTCGTTGTTTACGATGCCGATTCGTTACATGCTGACAAGTGTGCCAGTCGCATCCCTTTTAGTGTCAAGTGGAATAATGCTGTTAACAGTAGCATTATTTGCGTGGCTATCCATTCACATTTATAAATTTGGCGCATTGAATTATGGCAACCGTCTCAAGTTTAAAGATGTCATCAAATCTTTCAAAAACTAGATAGAAGGAAACTGGGTCCACAGCCCGGTTTCGTCAAAAATGAAGCTACAGATAGAATTGCAAAAGAAATCCGCTCCTGCACTCGCAGAGCGGATTTTTTTACGTCCAAGCAGCGCCAGAATAACCAATAGAGAAGCTCGTTTTCAACGTTCTGCGATAAAAATCCAGTCCATTTTTAGTATATGTAAGAAAATAGTTCGATATTATTAAAAATGTAAAAAGTCTGATTTTGCAGTATCAATTCGAGGTAAGGATTAGTCATTATAGTATAGAATTATAATCAATTGAGGGACGAAAAGAATTGGAGGGTGAAAAATGAACGAGTTTATAGAGTTTAGAAATCTTGTTTATGATAAAGAAGGCAATCATTTGTATCCTTTCCAATTTTTAAATGAGTACATAGACAAAAGCAAAACGGTAAATTCCGATGATCGAAAAGTGATAGAGCACATTCAAACAATCCAGCAATTAGAGCAGGAAAAGCAACTGGGTGAAAAAGAAATAGATGAGCTCTTCTCGTTTTTGGGAGAGCATCCATCTTTAGACCGATTTGCAGTGGATGCTGTTTTGAAATTTTCCACGGATGAGATCAAGCCGATAATCGAGAGAAAAACAAAGGACTTACTAAGAAACCAACAATATCACAGCCAAAGGCTCTACCACGTTTTGGATCTTTGTATTGAATGCGGTCTGGATATTTTAAGTGATAACGATATCTTAGGTATGCTTCAGCAATACAAACTGGATTTTGAGATCATTTCTATCTTATTAGACTATATGGCTAGCTTTGAAAGACAGGGATTTAAAGATCAGCTATCTAACTTATTGACTTTTGATTACCCGGATACTATCAAAATCCAGGGATTAAATGTGTTAGTGAGTTTGTATTCAATCGAAACGATTGATCAGTCATTTGGGAAGTCGATGAAAGATGAGCGGAATCAGGTGTTTGTTGAGGGTTACATCAAGTTTCTCCGTGGAGATTTTACGTTTGAAAAGCATGGCGTTTCCATTTTGCAGTCCATGTTTTACGGGGATTTTGAAGATAGCGGGAAAGGGGATAATGGAGGGTTAGCTGTATTATTAAAAGGTTTGGGTGAAGAGATCTCGAAAGATAGTCGGATAGCCCATGTCTTTACTATTACAATCACGCAAGAATTACATAAGCCCTTTATAAGCTTTTATGGAGACAAACACGTCTTCATCAGATTGCCGATGTATTTAGATCAGTCTGTTTCAGACAAGTTTATTAAAAGAGAGTTGTTTATAAGGAGGCAAATAGCCAGGTTTTTAAAAGGGGCAAATATAAAGCCCGATGTCTTTCATATCCGATTTTTAGACAACGCCTCTAAAGCGGTTGCTCATCTATGCAAAGAATGGGGGAGCAAACTGGTCTTTACACTGACACCAGACCCGCACCGCAACATGTTTGATGAATCGGGGCAGTCCAAAGAATTTGGTTTTAACGAGCTTATCGAAAAATTAAACAAGATCAAAATAGGTGACGAGTTAATCAACAGGTGCGATGGGATCGTTGGGATTGGGAACGGGGATGTAAAATCGGAACTGGAGATCTATTTTCCTCAATTCAAAGATGAGGAAGTAAATAGAAAAATAAAAATGATCGGTGAAGGCATCCAAATCGATAAATCAATTGATGCAGAGGACGGAGCCACCCTTTCCAATCGTCTTGTAGAAACAAACAAGGATTTTTTTGATAAGCCTGTAATCTTGAACGTCGGGAGATTAGCTGTGTTAAAAGGGCAGATTGAGCTGTTAAAAGCGTGGGCAAACTCCAGGCTTTCGGAAACTCATAATCTTCTCATCATCGGGGGAGATCTGGAGCGGCCGAATACAGAAGAAGCGATGGTTATTGATTTTTTTGAGGATTATTTACAAAGGCATCCGCAATTCAAGGACCGGTTCATACATAAAGGGGCCATGTCGAATTCGGATATCCGATTGCTTGAACGGAATCTGATAAAGAGGGACTTTGACTCCCCCCATATCTATCTGTGCTCAAGTGTAAAAGAGGAGTTTGGCATAGCTATTTTAGAAGCGATGTCGATCGGCTTTTTGACCTTGGGTCCGATAAAAGGTGGGGTGAAAAGTTATATGAGAAATGGGGAAAATGGCTTTTTAATCGACACAAGCAATTGGAAAACGATTGCCAACGGAGCGGAAAAACATCTTTATGATTCAAACATCGATAAAGTCCAAGTGAAAAAAATTCAAGCTGCGGAACAACGGACTGTAGATGAAAACTTTTCTATTAAAAAGATTTCAAATGAATTTGTGTCATTTTACTTGTCGCTAAAAGGAGAAGAAGCGTATGAAATATAAAAAAATATTTTTTGTCAGCCCGCCTTTTTATTCGCATTTCAACCCGTTGCTGGTGTTGGCGAAAAGTTTTCAATCCCATGGGGCAGAAGTGACATTTGGTTGCAGCATAGAATTCAAGGAACAAATCCTGAAAGAAAACTTGGATTTTTATGAAATAGACATCAGTTCCAATAAA
>DATISS010000075.1:0-12446 GCA_035468565.1 Planococcus sp. (in: firmicutes) | reverse complement strand
ACATTGGATGATATGAAGAAACTTTACGAAGGCTTTGATCTATGTGCGCCGTCGACTTCCGTTTCGATGACCATCAACGGACCGGCGCCGATCATCCTAGCGATGTTCATGAACACCGCCATTGATCAGCAAGTCAAGTTGAATGAAGAAAAATTGGGCCGCACATTGACAGTAGAAGAATTCACGGAAGTCCGTGAAAGCACGCTGCAAGTCGTTCGTGGAACAGTTCAAGCCGATATTCTAAAAGAAGACCAAGGGCAGAACACCTGCATCTTCTCAACCGAATTTGCACTTCGCATGATGGGCGATATCCAGCAATACTTTATCGACCACAAAGTGCGCAATTATTACTCGGTATCCATTTCGGGCTACCACATTGCCGAAGCGGGCGCGAACCCGATTTCCCAATTGGCGTTCACCCTTTCCAACGGTTTCACGTACGTGGAGTACTATTTGAGCCGCGGCATGAACATCGATGACTTTGCACCGAACCTGTCGTTCTTCTTCTCGAACGGACTGGATCCGGAGTATACGGTAATTGGCCGCGTGGCACGCCGCATCTGGGCAGTCGTTATGCGCGATAAATACGGCGCCAACGAACGCAGCCAGAAACTGAAATACCATGTTCAGACTTCCGGCCGCAGCTTGCACGCACAGGAAATCGATTTCAACGATATCCGCACGACGCTGCAGGCATTGATGGCGCTGCAGGATAACTGCAACTCGCTGCACACGAATGCTTATGACGAGGCCATTACGACTCCGACAGAAGAATCGGTGCGCCGCGCGATGGCTATCCAAATGATCATCACGAAAGAGCACGGCTTGTCCAAAAACGAAAACCCGCTGCAAGGCGCGTTCATCATCGAAGAAATGACGCAGCTCGTCGAAGAAGCGGTGCTTTCAGAATTTGACCGCATCAACGACCGCGGCGGCGTCCTCGGCGCGATGGAAACGCAATACCAGCGTGGCAAAATTCAGGAAGAGTCGATGCATTATGAAATGAAGAAACACACTGGCGAATTGCCGATCATCGGAGTCAATACGTATTTGAACCCGAATCCGCAAACAGACGATGATATTAACGCAATGGAAATCGCCCGTGCCACAACAGAAGAAAAAGAAACGCAAATCGCCAACTTGCGCACTTTCCAGGGACGCAACGCTTCAGAAGAAGCATTGACGCGCCTGAAGCAAGTCGCAAAATCAGGCGGCAACATCTTTGAAGAATTGATGGATACCGTCAAAGTGGCGAGCCTCGGCCAGATCACAACGGCTTTATACGAAGTAGGCGGGCAATACCGCCGCAACATGTAACCGAACAAAGAAAACCGCTTGCGAAAGGTTTCCGCAAGCGGTTTTTTGCGTCGTTCGCTGAGAATTCCACTGGCCTTCACGGTGTGAGTCGCATTGCTCGCCAAATTTCGGTATAATGAAAGGAAATTCAATGTTGGCCATAAAAAGGATGGACGCCCATGCCGAAATACGTACACTACAGCATTATTGGCCTCTGCATCGTACTCATTTTCTTCCTTTACAATAAAGCGCTTGGATCGATTCCGTTTCTGATCTTGTCGTTTTACTTGTTTTTTTTCGGCTGGATGCAGCTAAAGGATAGAAAAAAGAAAACACGGTAGCGGAGCGCACCGACTTTGTATATAATGAATTAAGTTAAGATAGTAGAAGGGACGTGCACAGATTGAAATTACGCGAATTATCAAGAGACGAACTAATCGAAGAGTCATTTGTTGACTTAACATATGCAATGCTCGAAGAAACGCACGAAACAAAAACATACGCTGAGCTGATCACTGAAATCGAGAACTTGCTTGGCCTGTCAAAAGAGGACATGAAAGCCCGCCTTGTGCAGTTCTATACGGACATGAACATTGATGGCCGCTTCTTGATCCTTGGCGAAAACCGATGGGGCCTGCGTGAATGGTACCCGGTTGAACAGATCGAAGAAGAATCTGCACCAACTGTAAAAGCCCGCAAGAAAAAGACCAAAGTCGCAGGGGACGAAGGATTCGATGACATGGATCTGGACCTTGAAGACGAATTGGAATTCGATGACTTCGATGAAGACGATGATGACGAAGACGAAATAGATGTAGTACCGGAAGATGATTTATTGAAAGCGCCTGGAGTGGAAGCTGTCGGTTTTGACGACGACGATGAAGAAGACGTAGATGTACTGGTCGAAGACATGGACGGCAATATCATCGATGAAGAAGAAGACGAAGATGATGAAGATGAAGAGGACTTGAAGTAGTCTGAACATTTTTTTACCTTGACTTATGAGGCTGGACTGGATAAGATTTTATTGGGCTCCTTAAAATAGGAGAAATGATTCGTACAGTCTACGCGCTCCCCCTGCACCTTGCAGGCGGAGCGCTTTTTATTTTTTACCATCAGAGGAGGAAAACAGTTATGACAAAGTATATATTTGTAACCGGCGGGGTTGTGTCGTCGCTTGGTAAAGGAATTACAGCTGCTTCACTTGGGCGTTTGCTGAAAAACAGAGGCTTGAAAGTGACAATCCAGAAATTCGATCCGTACATCAACATCGACCCAGGCACGATGAGCCCCTACCAGCACGGGGAAGTTTATGTAACGGATGACGGTGCAGAAACGGACTTGGATTTGGGGCATTACGAGCGTTTCATCGACATCAACCTCAACAAATACTCGAATGTGACGACGGGTAAAGTTTATTCGACAGTTATCAAGAAAGAACGCCGCGGCGATTACCTGGGCGGTACCGTGCAGGTCATTCCGCATATCACAAACGAAATCAAAGACCGCTTGGTACGCGCTGCCAAAACGGCACAAGCTGACGTGGTCATCACTGAAATCGGTGGCACGGTAGGCGACATCGAATCGCTGCCATTCCTGGAAGCGATCCGTCAAATGAAATCGGATCTGGGCCGCGAAGAAGTCATGTACATCCACTGTACATTGATTCCGTATCTTGGCGCTGCCAAAGAAATGAAGACAAAACCGACGCAGCATAGCGTTAAAGAGCTGCGCGGCCTCGGCATCCAGCCGAACCTCATTGTCGTGCGCACGGAACATCCAGTGCCGCAAGACATGAAAGACAAAATCGCGTTATTCTGTGACATTAAAGCGGAAGAGGTCATTGAATCCCGTGACGTGGATGTAATCTACGAAATGCCGCTTCGTTTGCAGGAGCAGAACATGGACCAAATCGTCCTTGACCATTTCGGCATCGATGCACCTGTAGCAGACATGGTAGAGTGGACCCAATTGGTGGATAAAGTGAAATCATTGTCTAAAACGGTCCGCATCGCTTTGGTCGGGAAATATGTCGAGCTGCAAGACGCTTACATTTCTGTAGTGGAAGCGATGAAGCACGCAGGTTTCGAATTCGATTCTGAAATTGAAGTGGAATGGATCAATGCAGAACACATCAACGCGGAAAACGCTGCAGAGAAATTGCAAAACGTCGACGGCATCTTGATCCCTGGCGGATTCGGTGACCGCGGCGTCGAAGGCAAAATTGCGGCAACGCAATACGCGCGTGAAAACAAAGTGCCGTTCTTCGGAATTTGCCTGGGCATGCAGCTGGCTTCTGTCGAATTCGCACGCAGCATCATGGGTATGGAAGGCGCGCATTCTTCGGAACTTGATCCGAAGACGCCTTATCCGGTCATCGACCTATTGCCTGAACAAAAAGACATCGAAGACTTGGGCGGTACGCTGCGCCTCGGCTTGTACCCTGCAAAATTGCAGCCAGGCTCGAAAGCGCACGAAGCGTACGGCGAAGAATTGGTGTATGAACGCCACCGCCACCGCTACGAGTTCAACAACGAGTACCGCGAGCAATTCGAAGCGGCCGGCTTTAAATTCTCGGGCACAAGCCCAGATGGCCGCCTAGTGGAAATCATCGAGCTTGAAGATCACCCGTGGTTCCTGGCTTGCCAGTTCCACCCGGAATTCATCTCGCGCCCGACACGCCCGCAGCCTCTATTCAGAGAGTTTATCCGCGCGTCACTCGGCGAAAAATAACGGCCAAACCAAAAGCCTTCCCGAATGTTCGGGAAGGCTTTTTCTTGGTGTCTCGCAAGCACCGCACCGCCAGATTGCAAGCAGCTCTATGGCCTTCACTTCTTTATTTCTTGGTGAAGACAGAGAGAGGTAGAAATAATTGCCTAAATTTAGTAAAATGGAAAGTAAGTACAGAAGGGAATGGGGCCTCTTGAAAACGATACTGATTGTTGATGACCAGGCGGGTATCCGGCTTTTATTGAACGAAGTATTCAAAAAAGAAGGGTTTCAGACCCTGATGGCTGCAAATGGACCGCAGGCTTTGAAGCAGGCGGAGGAAAACCAGCCGGATATTGTGCTGCTGGATATGAAAATTCCCGGCATGGACGGCATAGAGATCCTAAAAAACCTGAAAAAGATGCGCCAGGATATCAAAGTGATCATGATGACAGCTTATGGGGAGCTCGATGTCATAAAGGAATCGATGGTCAGCGGGGCGTGCTGTTATTACACGAAACCTTTCGATGTCTTTGAAATACGCGACGCTGTAAAGGAATTGTTAACAGACTGACATATACGAAAGTGGCGAAAACAAGCGGTTTTTGTTATAGTATAAAGGATATTCGGATAGAGTTACAGCTTAGGAGGAATTTGACAATGCCATTGGTTTCAATGAAAGACATGATGATTAAAGGTAAAAAAGAAGGCTATGCAATCGGCCAATTCAACTTAAATAATCTTGAGTTCACTCAAGCAATCTTAAAAGCGGCACAGGAAGAGAATTCACCGGTCATTTTGGGTGTTTCTGAAGGCGCGGCTCGCTACATGGGCGGATTTACAACAGTCGTCCATATTGTGAAGGGCTTGATGCACGATTATAAAATCACGGTTCCTGTCGCGATCCATCTTGACCACGGATCGAGCTTTGAAAAATGTAAAGAGGCGATTGACGCCGGCTTCACTTCCGTGATGATCGACGCATCGCACCATTCGTTCGAAGAGAACGTGAAAATCACGAAGCAAGTAGTTGAATACGCGCACAAGAACAATGTTTCAGTGGAAGCTGAACTTGGAATCGTCGGCGGCCAGGAAGACGATGTCATCGCTGAAGGCGTCATCTACGCAGACCCGCAGGAATGCAAAAACCTTGTCGACCAGACAGGGATTGATTGCTTAGCACCAGCCCTTGGTTCTGTTCACGGACCTTATAAAGGCGAACCGAACCTCGGATTCAAAGAAATGGAAGAAATTTCTCAGCTATGTGACGTTCCATTGGTCCTTCACGGTGGAACGGGGATTCCGACAAAAGATGTTCAACGCGCTATCTCTTTAGGCACAGCGAAAATCAATGTCAACACGGAAAGCCAGATCGCTTCTGCTAAAGCCGTGCGCGAAGCATTGGCGAAAGATGCGGAAATGTACGATCCACGCAAATACCTGACACCTGCCCGCGATGCAATCCAAGCGACAGTATCGGGCAAAATGCGCGAATTCGGAAGTTCAGGCAAAGCATAAAATCATAAATGATGGATGAAAGAGGGAAGCGTCCGATAGGTCTCTTCTCTCTTTTCCATAAACCAGGAGGATAAATGATGAAATTCTTTATTGATACAGCAAACTTCGATGAAATTAAAGAAGCACACGCATGGGGCATCCTTTCAGGCGTAACGACAAACCCGTCGCTAGTAGCGAAAGAAAAGAACGTTTCATTCCATGACCGCTTGAAAGAAATCGCGGCATTGGTCGATGGTTCTATCAGCGGCGAAGTTATCGCACTTGATGCAGAAGGCATGATCGAAGAAGGGCGCGAACTGGCGGCGCTTGCTCCGAACATCACGGTTAAATTGCCGATGACTCCGGACGGCTTGAAAGCTTGCGCAGTGTTGGCAAGCGAAGGCAAAAAGGTTAACGTAACGTTAATCTTCAGTGCGAACCAGGCTCTTCTTGCAGCGCGTGCAGGAGCGGCATACGTATCGCCATTCCTAGGCCGCCTTGACGATATCGGCCACAACGGCATGGATTTGGTCGCCACCATTTCTGATATCTTCGCAATTCACGACATTAAAACTGAAATCATCGCAGCATCGATCCGCCATCCACAGCACGTAACGGATGCCGCGTTGAACGGTGCACACATCGGCACTATGCCGATTAATGTGATGAAACAGATGTTCAAACACCCATTGACGGATAAAGGAATCGAAGCATTCCTTGCGGATTGGGAAAAGCGTACAGCTGAATAACAGCGCATTGCGAATCTGCGTTCAGCGAATATTTCAAAGCCGGTGGATGTTAGAAGAACCAATCGTACTTTAAGGGGCAGGGCCCAACGTCGGCGCCTGCCCTCCTGAAGTATGTAAAAGGAGAAATTAAATTAATGGATGTATATAAAGTAAAAGGCGGCAAACGCTTATCAGGCACCATCAAAGTAAACGGGGCTAAAAACAGTGCAGTAGCATTGATCCCCGCATCAATTTTAGCGAATTCACCGGTACAGATCGAAGGATTGCCGGAGATTTCAGACGTTTGGACATTGAAAAACATTCTCGAAGAAATCGGCGGGGAAGTGTCTTTCGAAGACGGTATCATGAACATCGATCCGACTAATATGATCGATATGCCATTGCCGAACGGCAACGTCAAAAAATTGCGCGCTTCTTATTATATGATGGGCGCAATGCTTGGCCGTTTTAAACATGCGGCAATCGGGCTTCCCGGCGGATGTTTCTTGGGGCCTCGGCCGATCGACCAGCACATCAAAGGCTTTGAGGCGTTGGGTGCCAAAGTGACGAACGAACACGGCGCAATCTACTTGCGCGCGGACGAGCTGAAAGGCGCGAAAATCTATTTGGACGTGGTCAGTGTAGGGGCGACGATCAACATTATGCTTGCGGCAGTTCTTGCAACAGGGCAGACGGTCATTGAAAATGCGGCCAAAGAGCCAGAAATCATCGATGTCGCAACTTTGCTGACAAATATGGGCGCAAAAATCAAAGGTGCAGGAACGAACGTCATCCGCATCGACGGCGTCAAAGAGCTTCACGGCACGAACCACACAATCATTCCTGATCGCATCGAGGCGGGCACGTTCATGATCATGGCGGCTGCCATCGGCGACGGCATTACGATTGACAATGTTATTCCTTTCCATATGGAAGCCTTGACTGCGAAACTACGCGAAATGGGCGTTGATGTCCAAGAAGGCGAAGAATCGATTTATATCCCTAAACCGGAGCAATTGACGGCGATTGATGTGAAGACCCTGGTGTATCCAGGTTTTGCAACAGACCTGCAGCAGCCGTTTTCGGCATTAATGACGCAGGCGACAGGATCATCGATGATAACGGATACGATTTACTCGGCCCGTTTCAAACACATCGACGAATTCCGCCGGATGAACGCGAGTGGACGGGTTGAAGGCCGCGCCGCTATTATCACTGGGCCGACGCCGCTGACGGCTGCGACTGTTGTGGCATCTGATCTGCGTGCTGGAGCGGCATTGGTCATTGCCGGTTTGATGGCAGAAGGCGAAACGGAAATCCGCGAAATCTACCACATTGAACGTGGCTATTCGAAGATCATCGAAAAGCTGCAGGGCATTGGGGCGGATATCCGCAGAGAAACGATTGACCCGGTTGCGAGTGCAAAGTCCGACATAAGCCAGAACGCAAACTGACTTCTTTTTAGCTTGTGGATTTATGCTACAATTAGTTTGAATGAGTTATAACTATATAAGTTGAAATAAAGAATTAGCACCCATATGCCGCTTCGGCGCTTTGGATAGAGCAAAGATTATGCTCCCCCGCAAGCTCGTCGCAAAGGAAATGGTCCAAATTCCATTTGGCCATCTCCTTGGCGCTTCGCCCAGTCCGAAGGCGCGCCGGCGCTGAGAGAAGTCTCTGGAGATATGGAGCAAAACAGCTGCGACTCCTGCGGAATAGCGAGACTCCCGAGACCCCGCAGGAAGCGTAGCGACCGAGGAGGCTTGGGAGCGAGCCCGCGGAAAGCGCAGTTGTTTTGCGGAATATCGGCTATTATAAATTATTAGTTCAACTTATATAAACAGGAGGAATTGATATCATGGAACGAAGTTTATCAATGGAACTGGTGCGGATTACAGAAGCTGCTGCAATCGCGTCAGCAAAATGGATGGGACGCGGCTTGAAGAACGAAGCGGATGATGCTGCGACAACAGCGATGCGCATCGTATTCGATACGATTCCTATGCGCGGAGTCGTCGTGATCGGCGAAGGCGAAATGGACGAAGCGCCAATGCTGTATATCGGCGAAGAACTCGGTACAGGCCAAGGCCCGGAAGTCGACGTTGCGGTAGATCCTCTTGAAGGAACGAATATCGTAGCTGCCGGCGGCTGGAATGCACTTGCTGTCTTGGCCATCGCCGACCGCGGAAACTTGCTGAATGCTCCGGATATGTACATGGACAAAATTGCAGTAGGACCTGAATCTGTCGGCAAAATCGACATCAACGCACCAGTCATCGATAATCTTCGTGCTGTCGCGAAAGCGAAAAACAAGGATATCGAAGACGTTGTTGCAACAATCATTGACCGTCCACGCCATAAAGATATCATTGACCAAATCCGTGCCGCAGGCGCACGTATTAAATTGATCACTGACGGCGACGTGGCCGGAGCTCTTAATACGGCTTTTGATAAAACCGGTGTTGATATCCTATTCGGTATCGGTGGAGCTCCTGAAGGGGTCATCGCAGCGGTAGGTTTGAAATGCCTCGGCGGTGAAATTCAAGGGAAGCTTATTCCACAAAACGAAGAAGAAGCACAGCGCTGCATCGATATGGGTATCGATGTCAATAAGGTCTTAATGATGGATGATCTTGTAAAAGGCGACGATGCGATTTTTGCAGCGACCGGAGTTACAGACGGTGAATTGTTGCGCGGCGTCCAATTTAAAGGCGCTTTTGCAGAAAGCCATACGCTGGTTATGCGTGCGAAATCAGGCACAGTCCGCTTTGTTGAAGGACGCCATAGCTTGAAGAAAAAACCGAACCTTGTGATGAACGATTAATTTCATACTTCAATAATGAGTCCGGCATATTGCCGGGCTTCTTCTTTAAAATCTTTCCATACTTTCAACGAATAATCCCCAAAAACAGCTTCCTAAAAAATGAATAAGAGTGGTGTCCCATTAATGACGACGATAACAATTTCCGCATTGGAAAACATGACGCTGAAAGAGCTTTATAATTTGGCGAAAGAATACAAACTGACCAATTACAGCAAACTGACGAAAAAAGAATTGATTTTCGCTATTCTAAAAACCCGGGCGGAACAAGAAGGCTTCTTCTTTATGGAAGGCGTCCTTGAAATCATCCAGTCGGAAGGCTTCGGCTTCCTGCGCCCGATCAACTATTCGCCAAGCTCGCAGGACATTTACATTTCCGCTTCCCAAATCCGCAGATTCGATTTGCGCAACGGCGATAAAGTTTCCGGCAAAGTGCGTCCGCCGAAAGAGAACGAACGCTATTTCGGCTTATTGCAAGTTGAAGCGGTGAATGGGGAAGACCCGGAAGTCGCAAAAGAACGCGTCCATTTCCCAGGTTTGACGCCGCTTTACCCGGACCGTCAGATCAAGCTTGAAACGACGCCTGACCATTTATCAACACGCATCATGGATCTTGTCGCACCTGTCGGATTCGGCCAGCGCGGATTGATCGTAGCTCCGCCGAAAGCAGGCAAGACGATGCTGCTGAAGGAAATTGCGAATTCGATCACGACAAATCATCCTGAAGCGGAATTGATCGTCTTGCTGATTGACGAGCGTCCGGAAGAAGTCACCGACATCGAGCGTTCAGTAGATGCTGACGTCGTTTCGTCGACATTCGATGAAGTACCGGAAAATCACGTCAAAGTGGCAGAGTTAGTGCTTGAGCGCGCGATGCGCCTCGTAGAGCACAAACGTGATGTCATTATCTTGATGGATTCCATCACGCGCCTGGCTCGAGCATATAATCTGGTTATCCCGCCAAGCGGGCGTACATTGTCCGGAGGGATAGACCCAGCGGCATTCCACCGGCCAAAACGCTTTTTCGGAGCGGCGCGCAATATCGAAGAAGGCGGAAGCTTGACGATTTTGGCGACAGCGTTGATCGATACCGGTTCACGCATGGACGAAGTGATTTACGAAGAATTCAAAGGCACCGGCAATATGGAGCTGCATCTTGACCGCAGCCTGGCTGAACGCCGAATTTTCCCGGCACTCGATATCCGCCGGTCGGGCACACGCAAAGAGGAATTGCTGCTTGATCCGGAACAGCTTGAGAGATTGTGGTCGATTCGCAAGACGTTTTCGGATTCATCCGATTTCGGCGAGCGTTTCCTGAAAAAGCTCAGCAAAACAAAGACCAACGAAGAATTTTTCGATCAGCTCAACAGTGAAATGAAAACCCACCGCAGCAGCAAAAAAATGATTTAAATACTTGCAAAAAGAAGCTTTATTTGATATGATTATGAAAGTGAATTAACACATGACTATTGCATATATGGCCTAAAGAGCCATGTAAGGCAATAGCAAAATAGATTATGAACTCTGTTCCAGATGGTTCAGGGCGAGAGGAGAAAAACACATGAAAACAGGTATTCATCCAGATTACAAACAAGCAACAGTAACTTGCTCTTGCGGCAACAGCTTCACTACAGGTTCTGTTAAAGAGAACATCAACGTCGAGCTTTGCTCAGAGTGCCACCCATTCTACACTGGACGCCAGAAATTTGCTGCTGCAGACGGCCGCGTAGACCGTTTCAACAAAAAATACGGCATCAAAGAAGAAATCAGCCAAGAATCTAACGAGTAAGATCAAACTATACCTGCCAAGCGCGAAAACGCGAGGCAGGTATTTTTTCGTTTATAAATCCTATAACTCCTTCGGCTTACGCAATTCTGAAGGCAATATATAGATGAAAAAAGCAGTATTCAACTTAAATTTTAGGTATGATGATAAATGATAAAAGCGTTTGAAAGGGGTCTCACATATGTACGTCATGAAACAGTCAGGCTGGGTAGAGCTGATTTGCGGGAGCATGTTTTCAGGGAAATCGGAAGAATTGATCCGCCGTGTGCGCCGCGCACAATTTGCGAAACAAAAAATTGCAGTATTTAAACCGAAAATTGATAATCGCTTTAGCGAAGAAGCGGTCGTATCGCATAATGGCACGACAGTCATCGCATTGCCGATCGAACATTCCGAGGAATTGTGGAATTACATTTCGGACGAATTCGACGTCATCGCTATCGACGAAGCCCAATTTTTCGATGAGGCAATCATCGGCAACGTCCAAAAACTTGCGGATCACGGGTACCGTGTCATCGTAGCGGGACTTGACCAGGATTTCAGAGGCCGTCCATTCGGCCCGATGCCGGCCCTTTTGGCTATCGCCGAGCAAGTAACGAAATTGCAGGCGGTCTGCACAGTATGCGGATCACCCGCAAGCCGCACCCAGCGCCTGATCGACGGCCGCCCGGCAGGATCAGATGACCCGACAATCCTAGTCGGAGCTTCTGAAGCCTACGAACCGCGCTGCCGTCACCATCACGAAGTACCAACAGGCGTTACCGTTAATAAATAGCAGCAAGTTCTTTTGTTGATCTTTTTATTATATAGAAGAGAAATTTTAAACTTAGTCTTCTAACCCACAAAAAAAGCATATCAATAATCAAATCTCTAAGCGAAGGCGCGAACACGGGCTGGGCAGAGCTATAAGACGGGTGTTCTTCCCGGCTTATGGCGTGAGCCATGCCCTGAGCGACCGGAGCGATGGGGAAAATTGAAAATAGAAATAGAGGTGATTCGGGATGTTTGATCGATTACAATCTGTTGAAGATCGATACGACCGATTAAATGAATTGCTGAGCGATCCGGAAATCGTCAGCGATACAAACAAGCTCCGCGAGTATTCCAAGGAGCAGTCGGATTTGCAGGATACGGTTGAAGCTTACCGTGAATATAAAGACACCAAAGAGCAATTGGATGGCGCGAAAGCGATGTTCGACGACAAGTTGGATGCCGATATGCGCGAAATGGTGAAAGAAGAAGTAAACGAACTGGAAGCACAATTGGAAGAAATTGAAGACCGCCTCCATATTTTATTGATCCCTAAAGACCCTAACGATGACAAAAACGTCATCATGGAAATCCGCGGAGCTGCAGGCGGCGATGAGGCAGCGTTATTTGCCGGCGACCTTTACCGCATGTACAGCCGCTTTGCGGAGTCGAATGGCTGGAAAGTGACGGTCATGGATTCAAACCCGACAGGCCTCGGCGGTTTCAAAGAAATCGTCTTCATGATTTCCGGCAAAGGCGCTTATTCGAAATTGAAATACGAAAACGGGGCGCATCGCGTTCAGCGGGTTCCGGAAACAGAATCGGGCGGCCGTATCCATACATCTACCGCAACTGTGGC
>DATISS010000074.1:0-23916 GCA_035468565.1 Planococcus sp. (in: firmicutes) | reverse complement strand
GCGACAATAGTTCGCGTTCCTCGAAATTGATGATGACATCCCCTTCCGGCGCCTGCAGCGGCAGCGCCGCTCCCAGTACCATCGGGTCATCGATCGCCAGCGCGTTGAGGCCGGAATCTTCCAAAAAAGCGAGAATCCCTTCAAATTCTGCTGCATCTCCCGCCATGTAGGCGCCGCGCAGCGCTTCCGCCAGCTCGTGCAGCTGTTCGCGTTCCGCATCAACGTATACCGCGTCATAGACCGAATAGGCGACGAACAGCAGGAGCGCAATGCCTGCCACGGAAACCCCAGCGAACAGGAGCCCCAATTTCGTTGCGACGGAGCGATACGGCTTCATAGCTTCACCAGCTTGTAGCCCAGTCCCCAGACGGTTTCAATGGCGCCGCCCGCTTCACCGATTTTGATGCGCAGCGTTTTGATGTGGGTGTCGACGGTCCGCGTCGTGACATTATAGGCCTGTTCGCCCCACAGCTTCTCCATCAATTGTTCGCGGGAAAATACCTGTTCCCGGTTCTTCAGCAAAAACGCCAGCAAATCGAATTCGCGCCTCGTCAATGTCACCGGCTTGCCTGCGACTCTCACCGTACGCATCATTTCGTTCAGCTCGAGCGCGCCATTCGTCCATTCGCTGTCCGCCTGGATGCTCACCGTATGGGTGCGGCGCAGAATCGCCTCAATGCGCGCGAGCAGTTCCTGCTTCGAGAACGGCTTGACCATATAATCATCGGCTCCTGCCCGCAGCCCTTTCACTTTGTCCGCTTCGCTGCCGGCAATTGCGGTCAGCATGAGAATCGGCACTGGTGTGAAACGCCGGATTTCCGCGCATGCGGTGAAGCCGTCCATGCCGCCCATCAGCACGTCGAGAATGACAAAGTCGACCTTTTCCGCGCGTATTTGCCGGATGCCTTCCTCGCCGCTTGCGGCCGACAAGACCTCATAGCCCGCACCTTCCAGCATGAGCCGCAGCAGATGCTGCATCGTCTGTTCATCGTCAATGACTAGGATTTTCATCGTTTCCCCCCTCCAGCACCATCGCGTGCGGCCCGGCAGCCGTCGGAATTTCTTTTGTCACGGTAAAGCTTTCAATATCAATTTCACTGATTACATCGGCGTCCATGCTGCTGACGTATAAGTTACCGCCTGATGCGACACCGTAATACGGATTATCGCCCACCGCAACTTTCCCTTGCTGTTCCAGTGTAGCGGCGTCCAGTTTCACGACATCGTGCGATCCATGGTTCAGTACGAATAGGCTGCTGCCGTCTCTAATGATTTCAATCGGCATCAAACCGGTCTTCACCTTCTGGATTGTCTTTTCTTCATCAAACGAGTAGCGATAAACGCTGTCGTTGAGGTTGCCGTAAGGGCCGTGGCCGCCGACAAACAGGCCTCCCTCAGCCAATGCGACGCCATTCGGACGGCCGACGATGTCGAAGCTTTCCTCGATGTTCATCGTTGCCGTATCAATCGCCTGCACTGTATGTCCGTAGACACTCGTTACATACAGCTTCGTTCCGTCCACTGCCATCGAATGCGGATGCTCGCTGGTTTGCGCTATGTTTTCAATTGCGAACGGCTCCAGCGCTATCTGGGCAATCTTATCTGAATCCGCGTACGCTGCATACAGCTTCCCTCCGCCGTAAACGAGTTTGGTGATGCCGTCGCCCGTTTCCCCGATTGATTCAAGCTTTTGGGTGTCCAAGTCGAGCACATACAGTTCGTCCTCTTCTTTGCTTGCGAGCACCAATTTGCCATCCACCTTCACCATGTCCGAGGCGATGAACGGCAACTCCAGTTCCTTTTGCACTTGCCCGTCGCTGATAACTGTCAGCACAGGCTCTTTTATATGCGACACGAACAGCTGATTCTCGCCTTCCGGCCAGTCATAGCTCACTTCCCCTGAGCATGCCCCGAGCAGCAAAGCGAGCGCCAACGCGCCAATTTTCCCTATTTTGCATTTCATCCCGATCATCCTTTGCTCCATCATGAGGAAAGTATACACCGGAAATGCGAAATCCATGTGAAATTCCGCTCAAATGTCCTGGAAAATTGCGAAATGAATGCATCAATCGGCAACCAAACAAGCCATAAAAAAGTACTGCAGAAGGATCTGCAGCACGCATCATTTCATATTCACCCATTTATAGCCGATGCCCCAAACGGTGCGGAAATAATCATCGATTGG
This sequence comes from Planococcus sp. (in: firmicutes), assembly GCA_035468565.1. Classification (GTDB taxonomy): domain Bacteria; phylum Bacillota; class Bacilli; order Bacillales_A; family Planococcaceae; genus Planococcus. The sequence goes on along the minus strand of DATISS010000074.1, from coordinate 21,731 downwards.
AAAGCCGGAATGGCGGATCTTTTCGCGGATGTTGCGGACGTGCGAATCGACTGTCCGCCCTTCGGTTTCGGAATCGAAACCCCAAACGATCTCGAGCAGCCGTGAACGTTCGTAGACCTTGCCCGGATTTCTCATGATCAGCCCAAGCATCGCGAATTCTTTCGGCGTCAGCCGGATGATATGGCCACGGTAAGCCAGTTCAAAACGCTCTTCGTCCCACACCAGACCGTCCACTTCCAGCCGTTTAGCCGGCGCTGACCGGCGCAGCAAAGCTTCCATGCGCGCAAGCAACTCTTCTTCCCCGAATGGCTTTACCAAATAATCATCGGCACCTAAACGCAGCCCCTTCACGATGTCTTCCTGTTGCTCGCGTGCTGTCAGCATGATGATCGGCACATTCGAGAAGCGCCGGATTTCACGGCAGACATCCCAGCCATCCATCTCCGGCATCATGATATCGAGGATCACCAGGTCAACCGGCTCTTCTTCTAGCAGTCCGATTGCTTCTTTGCCGCTCTGTGCTTTCAGGCAGACAAAGCCATGCGGTTTCAAATATAGCGCCACCAAATCAAGCATCCGTTTTTCGTCATCCACTAAGAGTACTTTGTGCATCGGTTTCCCCTCTTTCCAGCCGGACAGTGACTGCTGTACCATGGCCCAGTTCGCTTACCAGATCGATCCGCCCGCCGTGTGATTCGACGATTTCTTTTGCAATTGCGAGGCCAAGGCCGGACCCGCCGTTTTCGCGCGACCGTGATTTCTCGGCGCGGTAAAGCCGTTCGAAAACATACGGCGTTTCTTCCGCTGAAATCCCTTCGCCTTCGTCGTTGATGCGGATCAGGATTTCATCGCCTTCTTGTCTGCAATCCACCCTGACCCGCGATCCTGCGGCCGAATGTTTCCGCGCGTTGTCCAGGATGTTCAGCAGCACTTGTTGGATGCGGTCCGGATCCCAGAATGCGCGGAGGCCCGGTTCACACGCCACAGCCAAGAGAATCCGATCTTGCCTGAACGCCGGCTTGACCAACGCCGCAACGGAATCGAGCAAATCGCCAATGGCAACGTCCTGGCGCCGGATTTCAAACTGGTGCAAGTCGAGCTTCGCCAATTCGAATAAATTCCCGATCAACGCTGCCAGCTGCGCTGACTCCTCCCGGATGATGGCGATGTATTCTTCCCGCTCCTGCTGCGGGATTCCAGGCCGGCTGAGGATATCCGCATAGCCTTTGATATAAGTGAGCGGCGTCCTCAGCTCATGGGAAATGCTCGCCAGGAATTCATTGCGGGCATTTTTCAGCCGGTCGAGGTCGACCGATAATTTGGTGATGGCATTCGCCAGCTCCCCCAGTTCGTCGTTGCGGTCCGTCGACAAATCGACGGCTGTATTGCCGATGCTCAGCTGCTCCGCCGCTTCTTTCATGCGGATCAGCGGCAGCGTGATAAAACGCGACAGCATCAGCACTGTACCGATTGTCAGCAGCACCGCAATAGCGCCTGCCGCCAGAAATTGCTTCTGCAAATTGCTGACCATGCGCTCGATCGCCGCCGTACCGGAAAACATGAAGACATGTCCTGCATGCTCGCCGTCGATTGTTATGGGGCTGTCTGCTGCAATATAGCGCTTGTCGTCCCATTTTTCTTCAACCACTTTGCCGACTGCCGGCACTTCTTCAAAATCGGTATGCTGCAGCACATCGACCATCTCCGGTTCGAGCGGATCCGAATTGATGAGGATTTTCCCCGCTTCGTCGGTGATGACAACAATATAGGTAGAGGCTGCTTCCATCATGCCGACATGCTCGAGCGTCGTCGGCTCGAAATGGTCGGCGAGCACTTCACTATGCGTTTCCCCGCGGGCGAGCAGGCTTGCCATGACTTCGTCGACGCGTTCGTTGACGAGTGTGATATACAACGCGGTAAACAGCAGCGCTTCAATCAACAAGATGAACGCGAAAAACAATAAGCCGATTTTCAGCGATAATTTATTGAACATAAGCGCCTCTTAAGGGCAGTCGCGTTGCCGACAGCGTCATCGCACTTCGCCGTCTTCCATGATTTGTGTCCATTCGGCCCCTTTATCCCCAGAGATGAAGGCTTGCCCTTTGACCGTATAAATCGCCAATTCGTCTGGTCTCTGTGCTATATAGAGAACCCCGTCTTCCGGCAGCTCTGGCAATGCCAAGGTCTTTTTGTCGCCGGTTTCCAGCTCGTATTCCACCAGTTCAGACACCGTTTCATAGCTTGCATAATATAGCGCGTCTTCACTGAACGTCAGCGCCGTGCCGAATTGGCCGTCACTTGTCAGCGCCTTGAAAGAAGCTCCGCCATCTTGGGACAGATAAACGCCAGTTGATGTCGCCGCGGCGATGAGTTGTGAATCATCCGGATGCATCGCCAAATAGGAGATTTCGCCTTCAAGCCCTTCGGCAGCCGCTTCGCTCCAATCTTGTCCTTCGTTTTCACTGCGGAAAAAGCCCGCGCCCATCCCGGAATTCGGCTGTGGGTTCATGACAAACATGTGGTGACTGCGATAGCCCACCGCCATTGCGTGGAAATCGGTTTCTCCTTCAAAGCCCATATGTTCGAGCGAACGCCCGCCGTCCATGCTGCGCTGGATGCCGATCGGATTCATCATGCCGGAGCCATTTCCTGGATGGCCGGATGTGTAAAATCCGCGGTCTACCGCGTTAAAGCCCATATAGTCATTGTGCATGCCATCCGTTTCGACCCATTTGCCATCGCGGTAGATTTTCAATCCTTCATGCGATGCAAAATACAGCCCATCGCCTTCAATATAGCCCATGCCGTGGACGTGTTCCACTGTGCCTTCAAAATCCACTTCGAAATCGTCCGCATCCAGGCTGCCTTGTTGCGCTTCTTCTGTTGCTGCATCCTCTGCCGGAGCAGGTTCCGCTTCATTTTCAGCCCCGCATCCTGCGGCCAATAAAGCCGATAAGGATACGGCGATCCATAATTTACTGTTCATGCGAATTGCCACCTTCCTGTGTTCTGCTCTTTCTATTATAACGGAAAACTCTCAATTTTATGTGCAGACGCCTCTGCACATATTCTGCATAATCAGTGGGTATAGTGAAAGTACACCAACAACGAGAGAGGGATTTCCATGATAAAAAACAAGTTTCAGATCAGCATCATGTCTGCCGTTGCAGCGTTCACGCTCGCTGCGTGCGGCGATTCAGATGAACCGCAAATGAAGCAGGAAACCGAACAGCCGGCGACAGAAGAAAGCAGCGGCGGCGACCATAGCGGGATGGACCATTCCGGATCCGGCGACATTCCGATGGGCTTAGAAGAAGCAGCCGATCCAATGTACCCGAAAGGCAGCACCGCCACCATCACGGCTGGCCATATGGAGGGCATGGAAGGCAGTGAAGCGACGATTGTCGGCGCATTCGACACCACTGTCTATGCCATCACGTATACACCGGAGACCGGCGGCGAACCTGTCGAGGACCATAAATGGGTCATCCACGAAGAGCTTGAAGACGCCGACAGCGAATCGCTCGCAGCAGGCGATGAAGCGGTCGTCATTGCCGACCACATGGAAGGCATGAACGGCGCAACCGCAACAATCGATTCTGCCGAACAAACAACAGTCTACATGGTCGATTTTAAAACGGCTGACGGCGATGAAGTCAAGAACCATAAATGGGTTACTGAAAGTGAATTGTCTGCACAATAAAATCTTTCTTTCCAACACAAAAAACACCTTCGATGCCCGCGCTTTTTTCAAGCGCATGGTTCTGAAGGTGTTTTTTCATTGTACAGATTACGACAATGCCGGTATGCGTTCGCGTTATTTTTCAATCAGCTCTTTGTTGCGGCTGTCTGCCCCGTCGATATTGCCGCTGAGAAATACGAACGGCTCGAAGTCATTATCAGCCGTCCCTTGAATGGCTTCAGCGCTTCTTCAATTTGGACATACATCGGTATATGTGATTGTTTGTCTAACACCTTGTTCACTGCCTTTCCTTTTCCACCAATTGATAGGCATCCCGATCAACAATGAGGGTGACATCGTCGTGTTTCCATAAGAAAGACGCTGGAAAATCCACACTTACCTGTTTTTTCAGCAGCCTTTTGACTGCTTCGCCTTTCTTTTTTCCGGACGCCAATAAAAGGATTTTATCGCTTTTCAAAATCGAGGCGATCCCCATCGTAATGGCATGGGTTGGGACTTCCTCCAACGAGCCGAAAAAGCGTGAGTTGTTTTTTCGCGTCGACTCGTCCAGTTCCACACAATGCGTCAAACTGTCTTCTGGCGTCCCCGGTTCATTGAATCCGATATGTCCGTTCGTTCCCAGGCCAAGAATTTGCAAATGAATGGGGCCCAACCGATCGATGAGCGCTTCATAGCGGCGGCATTCCTCTTCTATTGAAGAAGCTTGCCCGTCCGGCAGATAGGTATGGCGCATCTCGATATCAAGCTTGTTGAATAAATGTTCGTCCATGAATTTATGGTAGCTGTTGGGGTGGCTGCGGTTCAGCCCGCGATACTCATCCAAATTGATGGTTTTTGCTTGTTTATAAGAAATTTTCCGCTGCTGAACCCCTTCTGCCAGCTTGCGGTATAAGCCAAGCGGCGTAGAGCCGGTAGCGAGCCCTAAAACCGAACTGGGATTCCGCAAAATCTGCTCTTCCACGATGTCGGATGCACGGCTGCTCATTTCATCATAGTTTTCAACTACTTCCACCTTCACATGAGCCCCTCCTTTGCAAAAGCGATTGTGCCGCGGCAGATGGTCAGCTGAACGTCCAAATTTTCATCGAGAACGACAAGATCCGCATCTTTCCCTGCTGCGATGCTGCCTTTTCGGGACAAGCCCAGTTCTTTTGCGGCATTCGCAGAAGTCATTGCGACCAACTCCCTGATCGTGCACTGGGTGCAGGAATGGACATTTTTCATCGCAGCATCCATCGTCAAAATACTGCCGGCCAATGCACCGCTTTTCAAGCGCGCATCCGTTTCGGTGACGATGACGTCTTGCCCGGCCAGCTGATATATGCCCGGCTCGAGCCCTTTCGCCCGCATCGCATCGGTGATCAGCACGAGGCGCTCCGCCCCTTTTTGTCGATAAGCCAATTCAATCGACTTCGGATGGCTGTGGATGAAGTCCACAATGATTTCGGCGGTTAATCGGTCCTCCAGCAACGCCGTCCCGACAACCCCCGGCTCCCGATGATGAAACGCACTCATTTGGTTATATAAATGCGTCACGCGGCTTGCGCCGGCTTCGAGTGCTTGCTGCATTTCCAGCCATGTGCCATCGGAATGGCCGATCGATGCCAAAACTCCTTCCGCAGTCAGCCTTTTGATAAATTCAAAACCGCCTTCCATTTCCGGAGCGAGCGTCACCACTTTGATGCGATTGCCGCTCAGCTCCTGCCATTTCAAAAAAAGGTCCATTGATGGTGCAATAATATGCTCGATCGGCTGGGCTCCCGGCTGCTTAACAGAAATGAAAGGCCCTTCAAGATGGACGCCCAGCATCTCAGCCTGTGCATCGCCCGCCTGAAATCGGCTGGCATTTTGCAGAGCCGCTGAAATCGCCTTATCGGACTGTGTCATCGTCGTCGCCAAAAAACTTGTCGTTCCTTCTTTCGGCAATACTTCCGCCACACCACTGAGCGCTTCTGCCGTAGCGTCCATGACGTCAAAACCGGCAGCCCCGTGGATATGGACGTCGATGAATCCCGGAACCAGTGTCCAATTCTTTCCTGCCGCGTTGATATGAATATCGGCAGCTTTCGAAATTGATGGTGCTGTTCCTGTTATTTCTCCGTCCTCCAGAAAAACGTCGCCAACGAAGCTTTCGTTCACTGAATCAGCAATGGTGATGGTTGAAATCAAGATGGTTTTTTTCATCAATAGCACTCCTTGCAAAAAACCAGGAGAGTCACGGATGAGTTTCCTGGTTTTATAATATCATTTTATCGATTTTCATAAGGCCCATCGCGCCGTGGCGCTTCAAATGAAGCAATTGGAAACATCAAGGATTTCCCGATTTTCTGCAGAAAATCGAACAAATTAATCCATCTCTTCTTCCTTAGTCTTAATTTTCACTATAGAGATAATGTGTATAGATATCTATACCAACTTTATCATTTGTCAGTTAAATGCACACGCTTTCATCTTCACCGATTCCTGTTTCAAATTACTGGATTTTAAATGGCTGTCCTTTTATAAAGTGGCAAAGGATGTCGAGAAAATAGGAGAACCTTTTTCTCCGCAATAATTAACTCAATACAAAATGCCTGTCCGGCTAACAGCCAAACAGGTATTTTGTATCGCAAGATAGCGTTATTTCTGCTGTCTCGGGCGGATCAGGATTTCGTTGACATCGACATGCACCGGCTGTTCGACCGCGTACGCAATCGCGCGGGCGATGTCTTCAGCGTCCAGGAATTTCATGTCGCCGCCAGAAGCGAACATATCAAGAATGTCCTGGTCCGTGATCGTTTCGGAAAGCTCGGTCGCCACAGCTCCCGGTGAAATAATCGTCGCGCGGATGTCCATCGCCGGATCAAGTTCCTGGCGCAAACCTTCCGTGATGGCGCGCACTGCGAATTTCGTGCCGCTGTAAACGGCGCTGCCCGGCGTCACATCGTGTCCGGCAACCGATGCCACGTTGATGATATGGCCTTCCCGGCGTTCTTCCATATGTGGCAGCACGGCGGCGATGCCGTACAACACGCCTTTGATGTTGACGTCGACCATTTGGTCCCATTCCGAAATCTTCCGTTTGTTGAGAAATGAAAGAGGCATGAGGCCTGCATTATTGACAAGAACATCTACCTGTCCGAATTTTTCGATCGCTGCATCCGCCAGTTCCTGCATTTCTGCGGCGGACGTCACGTCCGTCACTTGGAATGCCGCCGTACCTCCAGCAGCCTCAATCTCTTCTTTCAGTTCAACAAGGCGTTCTTCGCGGCGGGCCGCAAGCATGATGGCGTACCCTTTGCCGGCCAATTCTTTTGCTGTCGCTTGTCCGATTCCACTGCTAGCGCCTGTAATGATCGCTGTTTTCATGTTTGCCATATTCCCTATCCGCTCCGTTTCTAAGGTGTACTTTCTTTTTAATTGCTCTTTTCAAACTCTACCGTTCCCGGGGCAGCGTGTAAACTATCATGCCCTCCTAATACGGCCGGTTTTTCCAATAAAAAAACTGCACCGAACCTGCAGCATACGCTGACGAGTCCGGTGCAGTCTCAATCAATTATTTTTCGACGGTTACCATGCCATATGAAGTAATGGCGTTCCACATTGATTCCGGGATGTCGAGTTTGCCGACCATCTCTTGCGGAATCACTTCATGGATTTCTTGTTCTTTGCCTTGCTTCACTTTCGCGGTCCATTCCGGATCGACAAGCGCTTGGCGCCCCATCGCGACGATATCGGCTCCTGCTTCGAGCGCTGCGACTGCATCTTCCGGTTTCTTGACGCTGCCGACCACGACAAACGGCACGCGGCCATTGATCCCTTTCGCCAAGATTTCGACGATGCTGCCTTGCTCTGCTGCACCACGCGGCTGTTTCTTGAATTCGAATAACGACACGTGGACATAATGGATACCGCCTTCGATCAATTTCTCGACGAGCACTTTTGTATCTTCAATCGTGTAGCCGACCGAGTCTTCGTTGTTTTCTTCAGGAGACAAGCGGTAGCCGATGATGAAGCTGCTGTCTGCGTATTGCGCAGCTGTTTTCTTCACTTCTTCTAATACCGCCATCGAGAAATTCAAGCGGTTTTCCAGGCTGCCGCCCCATTTGTCTTCCCGCTGATTGAATGTCGCTGAGACGAATTGCTGGATCAAATACGTGTTGGCGCCGTGGATTTCCACGCCGTCAAAACCGGCTGCGATCGCGCGGCGCGTCGTTTCGCCGAAATCGCGGATGATGTCGTCGATTTCAACAGCTGTCAATGCACGCGGCGTCGGTTTGCCTTCTGGCCCTGCAACTGCGCTCGGTGCAACTGTTTCATTGGCAGCAATCAAGTCTGGCTGGCCTTGGCGTCCGCCGTGCTGCATCTGCAGAATCGCTTTGCTGCCGCCCGCTTTCATTTCATCTGCCAATAGCTTCAAGCGCGGTACGGCTTTGTCATCAAAACCGATAAATTGGTTCGGGAACGCGATGCCGTTTTCAGAGATGGCGATGCAAGCGGAAACGAACAAGCTGCCGATGTTTGAACGGCGGTTATAATACTCGAGTTCAGCGTCGGACACTGTACCATCCGGATTGCCTGAATAAGTCGTCATGGGTGCAACGCCCAAGCGGTCCTGCAGGACAACACCGTTCGGCAATGTAATTTCTTCGAATAAAGATTTATAGTTCGGATTCATGTGAATTCCTCTTTTCTTTTATCTATAGGTATATCAAAATATCATAAGGTTAGGACAACTACAAGAATACAGACTTGGCGGTATGTAATTTTTGATTCCTTCCTATGGCAATGGTAAGCTCCTTAACAGATTAAAAAGAAGGAGTGTTTTCAATGGCACCTACAACTTACAAAGAAATCCACTTGGTCAACCGTCCGGAAGGAATGCCTTCCGACGAAGATTTCACGTTCGTGGAAAAAACGATCCCTGCCCTTAAAGACGGCGAAATCCTTTTAAAAACGCTTTACCTATCGGTCGACCCGTATATGCGTGGACGCATGCAGGATGCAAAATCCTATATCGCCCCGTTCCAGCTCAATGAAGCGATCAACGGCGGCGTACTCGCTGAAGTGGTTGCCTCAGAGTCGCCGCAGTTCAAGCAAGGTGATATCGTCAACGGCAACCTCAAATGGGGAGAATACAATATTGCAAAAGCGGATGGCCTCCAAAGGGTCGATCCATCGCTTGCACCTATTACGACACGCTTAGGCGTGCTGGGCCTTACCGGCCTGACAGCGTATTTCGGCTTGCTTGATATCGGAAAACCTAAACCCGGCGAAACGGTTGTCGTTTCCGGCGCAGCGGGAGCCGTCGGTTCGATCGTCGGCCAAATCGCGAAAATAAAAGGCGCGAAGGCGGTCGGCATCGCCGGATCGGATGAAAAAATCGATTACTTGATCAACGAGCTCGGATTCGACGCCGCGGTCAATTACAAAAAAGACAGCTTCGTGGAAGACTTGAAAAAGGCGCTGCCGGACGGCGTCGATGTCTACTTCGACAATGTCGGCGGAGACGTTTCGGATGCAGTCATGAGCTTGTTGAACCGGAATGCGCGCATTCCGTTGTGCGGAGCGATTTCTTCCTATAACGCAGCAGGCAAGGACCTCGGCCCGCGCATCCAGACGTCCCTCAGCAAAACGAGCTCGATGATGCAAGGATTTACGCTCGGCAATTACGCCGCAGACTTTGGAAAAGGTGCAACTGAACTCGGCCAATGGCTGCAGGCTGGCAAGCTGAAATACGAAGAAACGATCGTCGAAGGCTTTGAAAACACGCCGCAGGCATTTCTTGGCTTGTTCAAAGGAAGCAACGTCGGCAAGCAATTGGTAAAAGTCGCAGATCCGGACTTCGCAAAACTGCAATAACGGCAAATCGGATTGATTCATATTAAAAAAGCGTTCAAAGCGGTTTTCCGCTTTGAACGCTTTTTTCAGTTTGGTGATAAGGAAAATGCCACCGCCAATAAACTCACCATCTTCATGCGGTTGGCGGCGCCTGACACATTCGGGATGACGGTGACTTCATCGGCGCCGTACAATTCCGCGAGCCGGACGATTTCTGCCTTTACCGTTTCGGCATCGCCAATAATCATGCGTTTCCGGTTTTCCGCCACTTTTTCGCGCTCACCTCGGCTGAAGCCGCGGCGTTGGGCAGTTTCGATGGACGGGTAATACGGCGGCGGTGTGTCGGATTCAATAAACAGCAGCCACAGATCGAGCGCTTTCGCCAATCTCTCCGCTTCTTCCTCTGTGTCAGCAACGATGGCAAAAACTGCAATCGCAACTTGCGGTTTCGCCAATAAATCCGACGGCCGGAACTTTTCCCGGTACGCCGCAACGGCGTCCGCACCGTCAGCGGCTGGGCGCGCAAAATGGGCGAACGCATAAGCGAGGCCGTTCTTTGCCGCAATGGCCGCACTGCCGTGACCGGTGCCGAGCAGCCACATTTCCGGCGCCGTTTCGGTAATCGGCATCGCCACAAGCTGGCGGAAGCGGTGCGTACTTTCCGTGTCATCGGTGAAGTATTTCTGCAGATCTTGGATTTGCTGTTCGTAAGATACTTTGATGCCTTTGCTTTCGTTGAGTGCCTGATTCACGTCTTTGTAGCTGCGTGAACGGCCGATGCCGAGGTCGATGCGGTCCGGATGCAGCGCTTCGAGCATGCGGAAATTCTCAGCCACTTTATAAGAGCTGTAATGCGGCAGCATGACGCCACCCGACCCGATGCGGATCCGTTCCGTCGAAGCCGCCAATTGCATCATCAGCATTTCCGGTGAACTGCCGGCGACCGACAGCACTTTGTGATGCTCTGCCACCCAAAAGCGCCGGTAGCCGAGCCGGTCCGCGAGCTTCGCAAGTTCTATTGTCTGCAGCAGCGCATCGCGTGCGGCCGCCCCTTCGTCGATCGGCGAATAATCCAGTATATTTAAAGCAAACACAATTCCCACTCCTGACATTTCCTAATGGCATAAGTTTACCATAATCCATTTTATAGCCCCAATGGCAACTTCCAGTGCAAGAAAAATCCGGATTCATTCAATTTGAATTGTTAATAAAGCAAACGAGAAAGTATGCAAAAAAGAGCGGCTCAGAATAATTGAGCCGCTCTTTTTTCCATTTATTTGGATATACTTCCTTATACATCGAATACACTTTCTGTTACGCTGCGAATACTTTCCGTTACACGCTAAATACTATCCCTCAGCGTAAAAATACTTTCCAGCAGCCTTTATTCGACATTAAAGTACCGTGCATCCGGATGGGCGAAGACAATCGCCGAGACGGAAGCTTCCGGGTCCATCATGAATTCTTCTGTCAGATGGACGCCGATATCTTCCGGTTTGATCAGTTTGAAAAGTTTTGCTTGATCCTCAAGATTCGGACAGGCGGGGTAGCCGAACGAGAAACGCTGCCCCTGGTATTTCGCCGCAAAGCGGTCGCGCATCGAGAAATCGGTGGCATCCGGGAAGCCCCATTGGTCGCGGATTTCCTGATGGATGCGCTCAGCGAAGCCTTCCGCGAGTTCAAGCGCCGTCGCCTGAAGCGCGTGGCTTTCCAGGAACTTGCCGGCTTCTTTCAAGCGTGCCGCTTCGTCGCGGACGCCGTGCCCCGCTGTCACTTGCATGAACGCGACATAATCCATTTCGCCGCTGTCCACGGATTTCAAGTAATCGGCGAGGCATAAGAACGGTTCGGCAGCCTGGCGCGGGAATGTAAAACGCTCGATTTCCGTTTTGGCGTCTGCCGGGTCGTAGATGACGACATCGTCCCCGTCGCTTTGAGCTGGGAAAAACTGATACACGCCGGATGGTTTCAAAATGCCGGAGCCCAGGAATTCGGTTGCCAGCGCATGGAGTTCCACTGCGCGCGGATCGCCTTTTTCCAGCGATTTATCATTATAGCCCCTCAAGCCGAGGTGATGGCCGATGAGTGTCCGCATATTAACGTAAGGATAGAGATGCGCAACCGAATAATTCTTCAGCACGCGGCGGCGCAGGTCGTTCGGTTGGAATACCGGCACATCTTCACGCACAGTTTTCACCGGTTTTTCCGCTACCGCGACAGCCGGCTTGGCGGCTTTTGCCGCTTCGGATGCCTGGCGCTTCTCCTGCTGCACGCCCAGCTCTTCCAGCAGCACAGCTTTGCCTGCTCCGCTCTGGAGACGGTTTGCAAGATCTAAGCCCTGCATGGCGTCTTTCGCGTAAATGACCGGGCCGTCGTATTCAGCGGCGATCTTCGTTTCCGTGAAGCGCCTCGACAATGCCGCGCCGCCGACCAGGATCGGCGCATCGATGCCCGCTTCCTTGAAGTCTTGTGCGGTCAGCACCATCTGCTTGGCGGATTTCACCAGCAAGCCTGATAGTCCGATGATGTCCGGATTTTCTTTTTTGATGACTTCGATCAGTCTTGCCGGCGTCACTTTGATGCCGATGTCGATGACTTTAAAGCCGTTGTTGCTGAGAATGATGTCGACCAGGTTTTTGCCGATGTCATGGACGTCGCCTTTGACCGTGGCAAGTACCACTTTCCCTTTGCCCGTATCGTCCGCAGCTTTTTTCTCCATAAAGCCTTCAAGGAACGATACCGAGGCCTTCATGACGCCTGCGCTTTGCAGCACCTCAGCGACGATCAGCTGGTTGTCGTTGAACAACCGGCCGACTTCCGCCATGCCGGCCATAAGCGGTCCGTTGATGATGTCGAGCGGCGTGTCGTACATGTCGAGCGCCAGTTCCAAATCAGGAATCAGCCCTTCTTTTGTGCCTTCCAGAATATAATAGGCGAGGCGTTCCGGAACAGTTTTCGGAATGTCCGCTTCGCTCCGCTCTTTTTTCTTATCGCGGTAGAAATCGGTGAAGTCTGCCAATGTCTTGTCTGTCGTCGTGAACAGCAATTCATCGGCCATTTTGATCTCGGCTTCCGGAATCGATGCGTAGCGCTCCAATTTCTCCGTATTGACGATGGCATAATCAAGTCCCGCCTGCGTGCAATGGTAAAGATAGACCGCGTTCAGCACTTCACGGCCGACCGGTGGCAAGCCGAACGACACGTTGCTGATGCCGAGAATCGTCAATGTACGCGGCAGTTTTTCCTTGATCAGCCGGATGCCTTCGATCGTCTCTACTGCGGAACCGATGTATTGCTGGTCACCGGTGCCGACCGGGAACACGAGCGGATCGAAAATGATGTCTTCCGGTGCAAGGCCCCATTTGCCGACCAATAAATCATATGAGCGTTCAGCAATTTCAAGTTTGCGTTCGCGCGTGACGGCCATGCCTTCTTCGTCAATCGTACCGACGACGACCGCCGCACCATATTTTTTCACCAGCGGCATGACAGCGTCGAAACGCTCTTCGCCGTCTTCGAGATTGATCGAGTTGATGATCGCTTTGCCTTGCGAGAACTTCAGCGCTGCTTCAATGACTTCTTCGTCCGTTGAATCAATGACGAGCGGCACTTTGACCTTCTTCACCACTTCATGCATGAAGTTCGCCATGTCCTCAAGTTCTTCACGGTCCGGGTTGGCGAGGCAGATGTCGATGACATGCGCCCCGTTCTTTACTTGGGCCCGTGCAATTTCAGAAGCTTCTTCGAATTTCCCGTCCACGATAAGGCGCTTGAACTTCCGCGAACCGATGACGTTCGTGCGTTCCCCGATAAACAATGGACGCATCGAGTCATCGTATTGCAGCGGTTCGATGCCGGACAAGACGTGGCCATGCTCCGTATGGTCCGGCTTTCTAGGCGGCAGATCGGCCACTGCTTCGCGCACGGCCTTGATGTGCGCGGGCGTCGTGCCGCAACAGCCTCCGACTACGTTGAGCCAACCTTTTTCGGCAAAGCCACGCAGCTTTTTCGACAGCGATTCCGGCGTTTCGTGGTAATGCCCTTCTTCGTCCGGCAGCCCGGCGTTCGGGTAACAGCTGACAAAGCCGTCGGATAGCTCAGACAACGAGCGCAAGTGGTCCGTCATGAATTCCGGCCCGGTTGCGCAGTTCAATCCGACCGACAGCGGCTTGACGTGTTCAATTGAAATATAAAACGCTTCAATGCTTTGCCCGGCAAGCGTCGTGCCCATCGGTTCGATGGTCCCTGAAATCATGATCGGCAATTCTTTGCCAAGTTCTTCGAAAGCCTGCTTGATGCCGATCGTCGCTGCTTTGACATTCAGCATGTCCTGGCTCGTTTCCAGCAGGATCAAATCCGCACCGCCTTCAACAAGCGCTTTCGCCTGCACATAAAAATCTTCGCGCAATGCGTCGAACGTGATGCCACCCGTTACAGATAGGGTTTTTGTCGTCGGTCCGATAGCGCCTGCGACAAAGCGCGGCCATTCAGGGGTCGAATAGTCGGCCGCTGCTTTCTTGGCAATTTCCACGGCGCGCCTGTTGATGTCCGCAGTCTGGCTTCCCAAACCGTACTCGTCGAGGACCACCGGCGTACCGCCGAAAGTGTTCGTGCACAGAATGTCCGCACCCGCTTCCAAATAGGCTCGGTGGACGCCTTCAATAACGTCCGGGCGCACGATGTTCAAGTATTCGTTGCAGCCATCAAATTCCTCGCCGCCGAAATCTTCGGGCGACAAGTCGGCGTTCTGGATCATCGTTCCCATTGCGCCGTCGATGATCAATATCCGTTTTTCAAGTTGTTGTTCAATAAGTGTTTTGGACATGGCTGCTTTCGCCTTCTTTCTGCAAATCTAGTTGCCTGATATAATCGATCAATTCCACGGACATTTCGTAGCGGAAAAATGGCGTGATCAAGTAAATGCCATTGAACAGCCCCGCCGCAGTGTCAATCAATTCCTTCGCTATTGCAATGCCTTCAGCTGTCGCCCGTTCCTTGTCTTCGCCGCATGCACGCATACGCTCAAGCGCATCTTCCGATAACTTGATGCCCGGCACTTCGTTGTGCAGGAATTCCGAGCTGCGGATGCTTGTCAGCGGCATGATGCCAAGGAAAATCGGCTTGCTCAAATGCTTCGTTTCTTCATGGATTTCAATGATTTTCTCTTTTGTAAATACCGGCTGGGAAATAAAATAATCCGCACCGCTTTCAATTTTCTGCTCCAGCCGCTTGACCGCCCGGCTGACGACGCGGACATTCGGATTGAACGCTGCCGCCACCGAGAAATTCGCTTTTTTGCGCAGCGGCTTGCCGGAAAATGAAATGCCTTCATTGAGCTTTTTGATCAATTGGATCAATTCCAAGCTAGAGACGTCATAGACGCTCGTCGCCCCTGGGAAATCCCCGACTTTCGTCGGATCCCCGGTAACTGCCAGGATATCATGCATGCCAAGCGCGTCAAGCCCCATCAAATGCGACTGCAGGCCGATTAAATTGCGATCGCGGCACGTGATGTGCGCAAGCGGCCGGATGTTTTCCTGCAGCTTTAAAATCGAGCCCATCGCCATATTGGAAATGCGCGGCGAAGCCAGCGAATTGTCGGCCATCGTCACCGCATCGACTCCCGCTGCATTCAGCGCCCTCGAGCCTTCGATGAATTTCGAGACGTCCAAATGCCGCGGCGTGTCGAGTTCAACGATGATCGTGCGTTCTGTCTTCACTTTTTCGTGGAGTGGCTTCACGTCGAGCGCCTCCGCTTCGCGGATGACAATCGGCTTTCTCGGCACGATTTGCTTTTCCGTCACCGGCGCCAAATTGCGCAGGCGCTTTTTCACTTCTTCGATATGCTTCGGCGTTGTGCCGCAGCAGCCGCCAATAAGGCGCACGCCTTCTTCTCTCAATAACAGCGCTGCCCGGCCAAAATAATCGGCTTCCGATTCGTAGACGATGCGTCCGTCCTCCACGTCCAGCAAGCTGGCGTTCGGGTACGCCGACAAGAACGCCTTTTTCGGCAACGACACTTCCTCGAATGCCTGGATTGTATGGTGCGGGCCGAGCCGGCAATTGACGCCGACGATGTCCGCACCGAGCGCTTCAAGCTGATGCAGCGCTTCGTTCAGCGACATGCCATTTTGCAGGATGCCCGGCTCGTGCATCGACACTTGCGCTATCAGCGGTGTGTCCGTGATGCTTTTTAAGTATGTGACGGTCTCCGCAAGCTCTTCAAAATCGTAATACGTTTCGAGCAATAAGCCGTCCGGATCGCCCGACAATAAATGCTGCGCCTGCTGATCAACCATCGCAATGATTTCCTGCATCGTGGCATCGCTTTTCCGCATGCCGCGTATGCCGCCGATTGTGCCGAAGACGTATTGTCCGCCAGGCGCCGCTGCGCGCTTCGCGATATCGATCGCAGCGAGGTTGATGTCTTTCACTTGCTCTTCAAGGCCGTAGCGCGCGAGCTTATGGGCATTCGCGCCGTACGTATTCGTCTGGATGATATCGGCTCCCGCCTTGATGTAATCCTGATGGATCTTGCTGACGATTTCTGGCCGCTGCAGGTTCAATTCCTCGTTGCAATACTCGATGCCGTACGAATACAGCAGCGTACCCATTGCACCATCCCCTGTCAACACGCGCGTTTTCAATGCATCCAATAATTTCATGCCGCTCACCCTCCTGTATATAGAAAAAAAGCCTTCCATGAAAAAGAAGGCTTTACGGTCGTTAAACTCGTTCCTTTTCATCTCTCAGGCAATTGCGTGCCTGCTGGATTTAGCACCTGACCACGAATGGCTGGTTGCTGAAGCGTCACAGGGCCAGTCCCTCAACTTCTCTCGATAAGAATTTATGCAGTTTTTGTATTCTTAAAAGCTTACCTTCATAAGCGGCGCCGGTCAAGGGAATTCGTCTAAAAATGTGGAACTTTCTGTTTAACTGACATTGGAAGCGGTTACTTGCCGATTTCTGTTGTCGACAGGCAAAAGCGCCTTTCACGCGAGTGAAAGGCGCCAACATAAAACCATCTTTTAGTAGGGGCCTCTGATCGCTCCGGCCACTTCTTCTTTGTAAAATTGCGACAGGCGCTCCAGCTCTTCGGCTGAATACGGCTTGGCATCCAGCGCCTGCAGATTGTCTTTCACTTGGCGCAGATTTTTGAATCCGGGGATGACCGCTGAAATCGCGTCGTGTTCCAAGATCCATTTCAGCGAAGCTTGCGCCATATTGCCACGGCCTTCCGCAATCCATTTCAGTCCGTTGCTCAGGTCGACGCCTTTCCCGAACTCGAGCCCGGCGAAAGTTTCACCGACATTGAATGCTTGCCCGTCGCGGTTGAAATTGCGGTGGTCAGCCGCTTCGAATTCGGCATCCTTGGTGAATTTTCCCGTCAACAATCCGCTTGCCAAAGGCACGCGCGCAAGAATACCGACGCCTTGTGCCGACGCTTTCGGGAATAATTCTTCGATCGGCTTCTGGCGGAACAGATTGAAGATGACTTGCAGGCTGCTGACGTTGGGATTTTCAAGGCATAGCATCCCTTCTTCAACCGTTTCGACGCTGACGCCATAATGACGTATTTTTCCTTGCGCTTTCAGTTTATCCAACACTTCGAAGACGCGGCCATCCTTTAAAATCTCAATCGGCGGGCAGTGGATCTGGTACAAATCAATCGATTCGCGCCCCAATCGCCGCAAGCTCGCTTCGCAATATGCCGTGACGCTTTCTTCCGAATAAGTTGTGGGATCGTGGATATCACCCGCGCGGCAAAATTTGGTCGCAATCATGATTTCCGATTCTTTGCCTTTTATGGCTTTTGCCAAAAGTTCTTCGCTGTGGCCGCCGCCATAGACGTCTGCGGTATCGAAAAAGTTCACCCCTTCCCCCATTGCATAATCGAGGGCACGCAGCGATTCGCTGTCGTCATTGCTGCCCCAATCGCCGCCGATTGCCCAAGTGCCAAAACTCAATTCACTGACGTTCATATCCGTCTTGCCGATGTGCCGGTAATTCATCCTCCACACTTCCATTCCATCAGATTGTCACGAGCAAAAGCCACAGCCTGCTAGCTGTGGCTTTCCGTAATTGTCTTTTCCCTTGTCAATTGACGAGTAAACTATACTCCCCGGTCAATGCCAACCGGCTGGGGCAGGCTGGTTGAATTGGACGTCGCTGACTTCGAATCGATACCATGTAAAAGGCCCATCGGGGAGGTCCCAGACAATCTCGATCTTCGAAGGGACCTTGATGCCGCCGACTTCCATATAACTTAGAATATGCGCGGTGCATGGCAGCATTTCTGCCTTTTCATCGCTGTCTTTATAGCGCAGCGCGTTGACGGATTTCAGCTCCCCTTGCGCATCGAAATGGAAATCCGCAGTGCCAGAAACGCCGTTCAGCTCCATCTCCGCTGTCGCCGTCGTGCTATCGACCTTTTGCCAGCTGACATAGGAGCTCAGCGCAGCCGGCGGGCAGCAAGACAATTCCATCAAATAGCGCTGCAGCGCCGACTGGTTCGTTTTGTAGCTTTTTTCGGTTTTAGACAGCGGCATGATGCCGTCAAACTTGATGCGCATCTGGGCTCGCCCGTTCCGGAAGACATCCTTGCCGCTGATATGGGTGCCAGGCGCCATCTTCATATCCACTTTCCATGTGAATTCCGGCGGCTCGAAAGTTGTATACTGCTCCGCTTTAGCAGAAGTCCATTGCTTCTGTTCCGGTTTCAGCTTGACTTGCCCGCTTTGCTTCAAGTACATGCTGCGGGCTTCATCTTTCCCGACAGAACCGCTCCACGCCAGCCATTTCTGCACCGGCTCCGGAAGCTGTTCAGCCCGTTCCGCTGTCACCACAGCCAAAGACGGCCCTGTCGGCTCCTGGCTCTTTCTGCTGCCTTCTGGAGATCCGCTCTTTTTATAGGCATACAGTGCCACTGCTAAAACGCCGAGCACCAAAATGACAAGTTGCATCGCCCTCGCCCCTTTCCATCATTTGTCTACCGCCTATTGCGGCAACGATCAAAAAATCATGAAAATGCCTTGTTTATACTATACGGCACGGGCAATGCTTTCTCCTGTAATTAAAATCCGTCAACACACTTTATTTCAAAGTCCTTCACAGAAATCATCCGGGAACAATTCTTTCAATGTATGGATCGGCCGCGCTTTCGGATGTGCTTCGAATGGCCGGAACTCGATATGGCCGACGTGCACGCCCATATTGTATTCGCCGATGACCGAATCCAGCAAGATGAACACAACCGATATCAACTCTTCATTGTTCTCCTCGGTCAGCCCTTTGATATAAAGGTTCAAGCTCACTTCCTCGCGCTCCAGATCTTTTAGCGCCGTATAATAGACGTCATCCCACGTCAATTCCATGTCGCCCCAATTGACGGTAAACTCCTCTTGGGAAGCTTGCCGGAACGGGATGACGGTAAAACGTTCGAGCTCTGGCGCCGCTTCGTGCAAGTCAAAGACCTCTTCAAAAGCGTCTACAACCCCTTCCGCACTAATAATGAACTCGCGCTTGCCATCTTCCGCCTCTGCGCTGAACTCGAACGCCAGATGCTTATTGACCTTTTTCAGCTTGCGGTGCAGCAAATCGAAAAGCTCTTCTCTTTCCTCTTCCGCCAGCTCAAAATAACTTTCCTCATTATCCAAAAACCATTGCCAAAAAGCGTCCACTTTATTCTTGCGTGTCGGCAGCCATTTCATCCCATTTATCCCCTTCACTGTAAAAAATTCTTCCTTATTTATCATAATCATTTTGTTGTAATTTAGAAATTGTTATTTTCTATGAATTCAAGTAATTTCTTGCGAATAGACTTTTCATTCCAACAAAAATTCTTTATTATGGAGTTATTAAGAAAACTTCCCTTTGAAGATTGGATGCTGCCGCCCGAAGACGGAGACGAAGAAAACACACAAATCAGGAGGAGGAATCAGCATGTCAATGAATAACGGATCAAATGGCGCATCGACGCGTGTCGAAGGGCGCGAGCTGGTGATGGAACGGTTTTTCAACGCATCCCCGGAGCTTGTGTTTACGATGTACACGGAACCGCAGCACGTGAAGAATTGGTGGGGGCCAAACGGCTGGACGACGGAGAACTACCAGATGGATGTCCGCCCCGGAGGCATCTGGCATTATTGCATGCGGTCGGCAGACGGACAGGAAGCATGGGGCAAAGCGCTTTATGAGAAAGTCGAAAAACCCAGTCTTCTCACCTATACGGACACGTTCTCCGATGAAGAAGGCAACGACGCCGAAGGCTTTCCCGCGATGAAGATCATCGACGAATTCGTGGAAGAAGAAAACGGCACGCGCATTGTCAGCCGCACCGTGTTCGACTCGGAAGAAGACCTGCGGAAAATCACTGACATGGGTGCTGTCGAAGGGATGACCGAAACCTTTGACCGCTTGGAACACTATATAGAAGAAACACAAAACAAGCTCCATTGAGCATAACAAAAAACGCAAACCCATCATTCGGGGTTTGCGTTTTTGCATGAAGCTTTTTCACTTCCGATATTTCAGGCCAAGGCCTTTCAAGAAATTGCGTGCATAGCGGTCGCCGCAAATGCTGTAGTTTTTATGCCCCTGCTTACGCAGCATCGCGCTCATCTCGCCCTTCGTGACCGTCACGCCAGCCAGCGCCAGGATTTCAAGCATATCCTCGCTCGTCAGCTGCAGCGCAATTTTCACTTTCTTCAAGAGCAGGTTCTTCGATGGTTCATTCGTCAAGGCGGGCTTATCGGGCTGGCCCGGCTTCGATTCCTGCTTGCCTCTTTTGAAAATGATCAAACCGTTCAGGAACGACTCAAATGTTGCGTCACTGACGCTCAAATAATCCTTGAATTCGTCCTCACCCACAATGCCGCCGGGCTGCGCATCGTAATCTTCAGGGGTTTTCGTCAGCATTTTCAAGACGTCTTCTTTTGACAGCTTGACGCCACCAAGCTTGAAAATCTCCACCATGTCGTTGTTCTTGATATCTAGTGCGTAGCGCAATCTAATGAGTAAATCGTTATTATCCATCCCTATACCTCCTGGGCAAACTGCTAATTCGTGCAGTTGTTTCGTCAAATTCAATAATAGCATATTCCGGCCCTATAATTAAAAACAGCACCGATTTCCGTTGTCCGGAAATCGGTGCTTCGCTCAGCATTAGGCGCCGCGTGGCTCTTTAGGTGGTTGGCACACGTCGCATTTGCGTTGCTCGTTCTTATTGAATTTCGTAAATGTCTTTTCAAAATTATTGCCGCATGCACATTTAAATAGCAGCTTTTGAGAAAATCCGTGATATTCCGTTGACAGCAATTTGCTATCAGAGTTTTTATCAACGAATGTTTTGATTTTATCGATTGTCCATCGTTTATTCATTTTTTTACACCTCTATAATTTATTGGTAGGCGTTGGGCGTCCGTTCAATTATGAGCAAAAGCCGTCATCATCCTAAGTTCCTCATTATAACACGGACGGGCACATAATTAGAGAATAATGTTCCCTTAACCAGGCCACACTTTCTTGATACAAGTTGGGATAATAAACTTCGAATTTATTTAATTATTCAAGTAAATATATTCATACTCATTGTATCATTTTTCGATTAACCTACTAAAAGCCCGCCTATCTATCCCATTTATTCGGAATAGACAGACGGGCTAAGATGATTTCAGCATTTGTTTCGATACTGCTATTTATGTCAGAAGACCGGCTCTGGTGCAGAACTCTGTTCTTCTTCAAAGCCATTGAGCAAGACACGCACTTCCTCTGTCGTCTCTGTGTACATCAATTGGTTTCTCAATTCACAGGCTCCACGGACTCCGCGGACATAGATCTTAAAGAAGCGGCGGAGCGGCTTGAATGAGATCGGACCGATTTCTGTGGAATATTTATCGTGAAGATCCAGATGCAGACGCAAGAGATCAAACAATTCATCGGTGCTGTGTTCTTTCGGCTCTGTTTCAAAGGCAAACGGATTGTGGAAAATCCCCCGCCCAATCATGACGCCGTCGATGCCGTATTTTTCGGCAAGCTCCAGGCCTGTTTGGCGATCAGCAATATCCCCATTGATCGTCAGCAATGTATCAGGCGCAATCTCATCACGCAGCGCTTTGATTTCCGGAATCAGTTCCCAATGCGCAGGCACAGCACTCATTTCTTTTTTGGTGCGCAAGTGAATCGATAGGTTGGCAATGTCCTGCTCTAA
>DATISS010000073.1:0-12186 GCA_035468565.1 Planococcus sp. (in: firmicutes) | reverse complement strand
CGACGAAGCAGCGAAGCGATGCAGGAGCAACGGTTTTACCAGCGGGACAGCGAAGTGCCGAAATCCACTCGGACGACTAGTCCGAGTTAGTTCGGCGCGAGCCCGCGGAACGCGTCCGCCTGGAGTGCAGAATCCGGCATTACTTCTATAATGGTGTATATTCATTCCTTTAAGGAAATAATTATTCTTTTGTCTACAAGCTCAACCACTTTGCTTTAGGCAAAGTGGTTGAGCTTGTTACTATTATTGGTCTTCGTATTTCTTGAAAACAAGCGAAGCATTATGTCCACCGAATCCAAGTGAATTGCTCATCGCGTATTTTAGATCCGCTTTACGCGCTTCGTTCGGTACGTAATCCAGATCACAATCCTCATCCGGCGTGCCGTAATTTGTCGTCGGAGGCATAATGCCTTCTTTCAATGCAAGGGCTGTAAAAATCGCTTCAATGCCGCCAGCCGCTCCAAGCAAATGGCCTGTCATCGATTTCGTCGAACTCATGCCAAGTTTATAAGCGTGTTCACCAAAAACTGTTTTCACAGCCATCGTTTCGAAAAGATCGTTATAAGGTGTGCTTGTGCCATGGGCATTGATATAGCCGACATCGGTTTTCTCAACGCCGCCATCTTTAAGTGCCTGCGCCATCGCGCGTGCCGCGCCTTCTCCGCCTGGTGCCGGAGCTGTAATATGATGCGCGTCGCCTGTTGAGCCATAACCCACTAGTTCCGCGTAGATTTTCGCGCCGCGCGCTTTTGCCTGTTCATATTCTTCCAGAATGATGATGCCCGCCCCTTCGCCGATGACGAAACCATCGCGGTTCTTGTCAAACGGCCGCGACGCAGTCGCAGCGTCCGGGTTGGTTGTCAACGCCGTATTGGCCGTAAAGCCTGCCACTGCCAATTGTGTAATTGGCGCTTCTGCTCCGCCTGTGATCATCGCGTCTGCATCGCCGCGTTGGATAACTTTGAATGCATCGCCAATGGAATTCGTTCCTGAAGCACAAGCCGTTACGGAACAGGAGTTGATGCCTTTCGCGCCGAAGTATATGGAAACTTGCCCTGACGCCATGTCAGGAATGATCATCGGAATTAAGAACGGGCTGATGCGGCGTACACCTCTCGTGTTCAATACATCCATCTGGTTTTCGATCGTTTCCATGCCGCCGATTCCTGAACCGATCCATACGCCTGTGCGCAAAGCATTCTCATCATTCAATTCCAAGCCTGAATCTTTCATCGCCATAATCGAAGCTGCTAATGCGTAATGCGTAAAGCGGTCCATTTTTCGCGCTTCTTTCTTTTCAACGTATTCTTCGATTGAAAAATCTTTTACTTCCGCAGCGATTTTCGCCGGGTATTTATCTGGATCCAAACGAGTCAATGGGCCTACACCGGATTTTCCGGCTTTTACCGCTTCCCAAGTCGTTTCGATGTCATTTCCTAAAGGAGTCACTGCCCCGATGCCTGTAATTACTACTCGACGATTTTCCATTCTATTATATCTTCCTTTCGCTTAACCGAATTATTTGCCCCATCGCATTGCTATCGCGCCCCATGTCAAACCTCCGCCGAAACCGACCATGACGACGACATCGTCATCTTTGATCCGGCCTTCCTCCACATCTTCGACCAAGGAGATTGGAATCGAAGCTGCTGAGGTATTGCCGTATTTATGGATGGTCTTCGACATTTTTTCAAGCGGCAGATCCAGTCTGTTGCGAGAAGCTTCCATGATTCTAATATTCGCCTGGTGGGGAATAAGAAAATCCACATCTTCTTTTACAAGACCCGCCTTTTCGATCACATTGATGGCTGATTCGCCCATTTGCCGCACTGCGAACTTGAACACTTCCCGGCCGTTCATCACCAAATGGTCTTTTTCGTCCTGGTAAAGATGCTTACCGCCACTGCCATCAGCTCCAAGTTCAAACGACAAGATGCCCCGCCCTTCTGAAACTTTGCCCATGACAACCGCTCCAGCTCCATCACCGAACAGCACGGCTGTATTGCGGTCTTCCCAATTGGTGATCTTCGACAATTTCTCGACGCCTACGACTAAAACGTATTTATAGACATCAGACTCGATGAATTGCTTTGCCGTGATTGCCCCGTACATGAATCCCGCACAAGCTGCAGAAATATCCATTGCCGCTGCATTCTTGGCTCCGATCTCATGTTGGATCATGCAAGCAACGGATGGGAATGGCTGGTCAGCTGTTACTGTAGCAACCAGGATCAACCCGATCTCGGCTGGATCGATGCCCGCGTTTTTAATCGCCTGATTTGCAGCTTCCATCGCCATATGAGAAGTATCCTGGCCGTCTTTCGCAATCCTGCGTTCTTCGATGCCGGTCATTGTGCGGATCCATTCATCTGAAGTGTCCACGCGTTTTTCCAAATCCATATTCGTCAATATATCTTCTGGCAAACATCTTCCTATGCCGATTATCCCTGCATTCATGATTGATCCCTCATTTCAATTAACATCAATTATTAGTACCTGGTAATAATAATACGTCATTTATCCGTTTAATTCAACTCACTGACAAATTTCGGACAAATAATCTTTGAAAATCGGAAACTTTCTTTCTGTCTGCGAACCGTTATGATATGATTAACACAGATATTTCTATGTTGAGGTGAAAATTGATGCAATTTCTAGGTACATTCTTTTGGTCTTTCTTATTGATTTCGTTATTGAATTACGTAGTAAGCGCAGTACAGAACGTGCCATTTGACTTTATGGTCGGTGTTTATCTTTCTGTAGCTGTGGCAATCTTGATATTCGTCCTGTCTTCATTGATCCCGGACGGCCCTGCACCCGAAAAACATTAATAATAAAAGAAAAGAAGCGTAAACCGGAATTCCGGATTACGCTTCTTTTTTTATGATTGCCAAACGATTGCCTTCCATTATCAACTGCAAGGTAGTGTTCGGTTGGATATCGCCTTTGATCAATTCTCGGGCGATATTGGTTTCTATTTCCCGCTGGATAAAGCGTTTCAGCGGACGTGCTCCAAAAATCGGATCGGTTCCCGCTTCAACGACATAGCGAACGACTGAGTCATCCACTTCCAATGTTAATTGCTGCTGGGCCAAACGTGCTCCGAGTTCAGCTAGCATTTTCTTGGCGATACCATAGAAATGGCTATTATCAAGAGAATGGAAAATGACAATATCGTCAATGCGGTTCAATAGTTCAGGTTTGAAATGCTTGCGCAGCTCCACCATGATGATGTCATCCAGCGAATGCTCTTCCGTTTCCTGGCCGATAAACGCCGATCCGATATTCGATGTCATGATGACCACGGTATTCGAGAAGTTCACGAGCCGCCCTTGGCTGTCAGTAATACGTCCATCATCCAGAATCTGCAGCAGGATATTGGCTACGTCAGGATGCGCTTTTTCAATTTCATCAAGCAGCACGACCGAATATGGATTACGCCGCACCGCTTCTGTCAGCTGGCCGCCTTCTTCATAGCCGATATATCCCGGAGGCGCCCCAACAAGACGTGAGACACTGTGTTTCTCCATATACTCAGACATGTCGATGCGGATGAAATGGTCTTCTGAATCGAAGAGGTTGGCAGCCAATGCTTTAGCCAGTTCCGTTTTCCCTACTCCTGTTGGGCCAAGGAAGATAAATGAACCAATCGGCTTTTGTACGTCTTTGATGCCTGCGCGAGCCCGCCATACAGCTTCGGTCACCAACTCAACTGCACGGTCCTGCCCGATGACACGTTCTTTTAACGTATCGCCGAGGCGCAGCAATTTGTCCCGTTCCCCTTCGACCAATTTCGTCACCGGAATTCCCGTCCAGCGGGCTACGATTCCGGCAATTTCCTCTTCTGTCACTTCTTCCCGCAACAGCCGTTCCGCCCCTTCTTTCTCGAGGTCCGATTCTAACGATGCCAGTTCTTTCTCAAGTTCTGGAATCTTGCCGTGGCGCAGCACTGCGGCAGCATTCAAATCGTAGCGGTTTTCAGCTTCTTCAAGCTGCCTTCTGTATTGGTCCAGCTTTTCGCGTTTTTCCTGAATTTTCTTCAGCGCTTCTTTTTCAGAAGTCCATTGCTGCTTCATGCCGGCGGAAGATTCTTTCAGCTCGGCAATCTGCTTGCGGAGTGTCTCCAGGCGCGTTTTGCTGGCCGTGTCTTTTTCTTTCATCAATGCCTGTTCCTCGATTTCAAGCTGCATAAGCTTGCGTGTCACTTCATCAAGCTCTTGCGGCATCGAATCAATTTCAGTGCGGATCATCGCGCAGGCTTCATCGATCAAGTCGATCGCTTTATCCGGCAGAAAACGCTCAGTGATATAGCGGTCCGACATTGTGGCAGCCGCTACAATCGCCCGGTCATGGATGCGCACAGCGTGGTGCAATTCAAAACGTTCTTTTAAACCGCGTAAAATCGATACGGTGTCTTCAACAGACGGTTCGCGCACCATAACTTGTTGGAAGCGACGTTCCAGCGCCGGATCTTTTTCTATGTGCATGCGGTATTCATCAAGCGTTGTCGCCCCGATGCAATACAATTCACCGCGCGCAAGCATGGGTTTCAGCATATTCCCCGCGTCCATTGCGCCTTCCGTTTTGCCGGCGCCGACAATCGTGTGGATTTCATCAATGAACAAAATGATTTGGCCTGCGCTGTCCTTGACTTGTTTCAAGACGCTTTTCAAGCGTTCTTCGAATTCCCCGCGGTATTTAGCGCCGGCAATCAATGCACTCATATCCAGCTCATAGATAACCCGGTCCTTCAGCCCTTCCGGCACATCATTGCGCACGATGCGCTGTGCCAGGCCTTCGACAATTGCAGTTTTCCCTACGCCTGGTTCACCGATCAATACAGGGTTGTTTTTAGTTTTCCGCGATAAGATCCGGATAACATCGCGGATTTCCTGGTCCCGCCCGATGACGGGATCCATTTTTCCGGACTTAGCCTGCTCCACCATATTGCGCCCGAATTGTTCGAGCGGAGATTGCTGTTCTTGATTCTGGTTTGGGGATTGGACCATTTTCTTCACTCCTTTTAAAAGTTTGACCTTCTTTGACTAATTCAATTATATGAAATCCGTCTATAAAAAGCAAACGATTGAGCTATAAAAAAAGCCTTCCGGAAAAATGAATTTCCGGAAGGTCCATCCGCTTTAGCGGACGCCAAGCGCCATTTTAGCATAGCGCGACATATTCTCTTTGCCCCATACCGGCTGCCAGACGATTTTTACATCGACTTCTTCTATTTCAGGCAGTTCGTATAACGCTTTTTTTACCATATCAACGATCTGGGGACCCATTGGACAACCCATCGAAGTCAATGTCATTGTTACAACAGCAAAACCGTCTTCTGACATATCCACGTCATAGATTAAGCCCAGGTTTACAATATCGACACCCAGTTCTGGGTCGATAACTTGTTCCAACGCGCCCATCATGCTATCTCTCATATCTTGATCCATTTAAAGCCCCTCCTTCTTCTACTCTTCTTATCTTAACAAAATTTCCGCACAATTGAAATTCCCAAGCTTATTGCCCTGATGTATGCCGAGCCAGCCAGTCGGTTGATGCGAGCATGCCGCTTCGGCTGACGGCGTGTCCCGCTTCTTTGTCCCGCATAAAGGAGAGGCGCTCCGGAACTTCCGCGTAATCCTCCATTAATGCTTTGTAAAAACTGAACATCGGCGAAAATGGCACGGTCGTGTCTTGCTCGCCATGCCAGAAGAACACCGGACGGCTATTGAAAACCGATTTGTTCTTCGTTGCATCGAAATGCTCCAGCGTTTGCAGCATATGGCGCCGTTCTTCCGCAGTAATGGGCAGCTTAAATCCTTTCGATTCAAATTGCTGCATTTGCGCTTTTGCCAATTGGACATAATTTGCGGCACCCATCATGACAGCCGCCGATTTGATCCATGGATAAACAGTCAGTGCACCGAGTGTCGTGATGCCTCCCATGGAAGTTCCTCCGATGCCTATTTCTCCTTCAGCCAGTTGCTTTCTATGTAATTCATTGTTCAAAATTTCCAACTCTTCGATTGACGTCAGCACAACTTCCCAAAAGCGCAGGCTCATCTGAATCTCATCCAGCCCTTCTTCCCGTTCCCCGTGGAGGTGGGCATCCGGCAACAGCACGCGAATGCCTTTTTCAGCCAATTGATAGGCGTAATGCAGATTATGTTCTTTAGCGCTCATATGGCCATGAAAAAATATCACCGTTGGCAGCTGTTCTTCGAGTTTATCATCCGGCACCACATGCAGCAGTGGAATGCCGTTCCACCTTTCGTTCTCTACACGCATCAATCTCACTTCCTTCCCTTCCATCCTATCAATGTTCCGAAACAGCGGCAACCATTCCGCCGCCCAAAATTTTTCCAAAAAGAGACCCACGGCCGTCAAGTTTCTTTGACGAAACCATTCCCTTATCGCTACACTATATAATAGAGAGAAAGGAGACAAATACCATGAAACAACACCTGATTGTACTGGATTTGGACGGTACACTATTGACCGACCAGAAAGTCATTTCACCGAAGACCAAACAAACCTTATTCCAAGCGGTGGAAGCGGGCCATCAAGTCATGATCGCTACCGGCCGCCCTTACCGTTCAAGTGAACCTTATTATAAAGAGCTTCGCCTGCAGACGCCGATTGTCAACTTCAATGGCGCTTTTGTCCATCACCCGACTGATAATGCCTGGGGGACACACCATACACCGATTTCGCTGGATGTCGTCCATGAGGTTGTCGAGTCGATGCACGATTTCAATTTCCATAACATCGTTGCTGAAGTGCTGGACGACGTCTATGTACACCATCACGACGAAAAATTGATGGATATCTTCCGCATGGGGGATCCAAGCATCACGACTGGCGATTTGCGCAATTATCTGCGCGTAGACCCGACTTCGATGCTAATCCACGCACCATTTGAAAAAGTGGATTCCATCCATGCACATCTGAACTCCGTCCACGCGCAAGTCATCGACCATCGCCGCTGGGGCGCGCCGTGGCACGTTATCGAAATTGTCAAAAGCGGCTTGAACAAAGCGGTCGGTCTTGACCGCGTCTCCAAATCGCTCGGCATCGCGCGGGAGAACATCATTGCATTCGGCGATGAGGACAATGACCTTGAAATGATCGACTATGCGGGAGTAGGAGTTGCAATGGGCAACGCCATCGGTCCATTAAAAAATATCGCGAATGAAATCACATTGACGAATAACGATGATGGCATCGCTGAATTGCTGATCGACCGTTTGAAATTAACTAAATAACTATATACGTCGAACAAAAGAATTTAAAGTTTATACATCGCTCCGGTCGCTTCGGGCATGGCTCTCGCAATGAGCCGAGAAGAACACTCGTCTCATTGCTTCGCCTAGCCCCTTGGCGCGCCGTCGCTAAGAAATATCTCGATATGGAGCAAAACAGCGGAGAAAACCGTACTGCTCCTGCAGCGCTATGCGCTTCGTCGCAAAGACTTGCCCTCGCAGGCTTCGGGTAAGTCTTGCCTGCGGGGCAGCGTAGCGACGAGACCGCCGAGACCCCGCAGGGAATGATTGGGCAAATGGAATTTGGCCGATCATTTGCGACGAAGCTAGCGAAGCGATGCAGGAGCACCGGTTTTCGAAGCGACTGAGGAGGCTTGGCGCTCGCCCGCGGCAAAAAAGATGTGCTCCTGTCTCTGCATCGCTGCGCTAGCTTCGAGACATTAAAGTTCGTTGCAGCACTGCGTGCTTCGTCGCAAAGGTATTTCCCCAATTCTTGGGTCAATACCTTCGCAGCTGTTTTGCGGAATATCGAAACTTGTAAAATACCAGTTCAACTTATATAGATCTTGCAAGTCCTAAACACAAAGGAGGATTTTTATGAGATTATTTGCAGACAGCGCTTCTGATTTGCCGAAACAGTTTTTTATAGATGAAAACGTTGAATACTTCCCATTGCGCGTCCATATCGGCGAAGCGGAATATGAAGACATTCGAACAATCCATTCTAAAACCGTTTACGATGCCATCCGTTCTGACATTCAACCGAAAACTTCACAGGTTTCACCGGATGAAATGATGAATACATTTGAAAAATTAGCGAAAGATGGAGAAGAAGGCCTTTATATCGCCTTCTCCTCCGAATTATCCGGTACATACAATACGGCTGTCATGGTCGCTGATCAAGTACGCGAAGACCATCCCGGCTTGAATTTGACAATCATAGATTCGAAAGCTGCCTCTCTCGGCTACGGGATGCTCGTCAAAGAAGCCGCGCGGCTCCGGTCCGAAGGCCAGCCGCTCGATTCTATCATTGACGCAGTCAACTTTATGGCCGCCCATCTGGAAAGCCTGTTCACTGTGGAAGACTTGGATTATATGGCGAAAGGCGGACGCATTTCTAAAGGCAGTGCCTTTGTCGGTGGCATACTGAATATCAAGCCGTTGCTCCATGTGGAAGACGGCAAATTAGTGCCGATTGAAAAATTGCGCGGCCGGAAAAAAGTCCTAAAGCGTATCGTTGAATTGATGAAAGAACGCGGAACGGATTGGAACCGGCAGACGATAACAATCAGCCACGGCGATGATATCGAGTATGCGCTTATGTTGAAGCATGAAATTGAAGACAAGCTCCAGCCGAAAAACGTGGAAATCTATTTGATCGGCTCTGTTATCGCCGCCCACACCGGGCCCGGTACACTAGCAGTATTTTTCCTAAGCCAAGTGAAAGCCTGAGGTGTATAGACAATGAGGAAGATTGTAATCATTGGAGCGGTCGGCGGCGGCGCGACAGTCGCATCGCAGATCCGGTTTTATGATAAAGAATCAGCCATCACGGTATTCGACCGGGATTCAACGATGAGCTACGCCGCTTGTGGTACGCCTTACGCAATTGGCGAAGTAATTGAAGATCCTGAGTCTTTGCTGATGGCAAATCCTACGTCATTTAAAGAAAAACGCAATATCCAAGTTTTCCTGAAGCACGAAGCGCTGGAAATCAAACGCAGTGAGAAGTTTATTGCGGTCAAAAACATGGCTACGGGCGAAGAATTCGATGAGCCTTACGATGTGCTGATCCTGGCAACTGGCGGCTCAGCCATTGTCCCTGACATCGAAGGACTATCGTCAGCCCAAGTGTTTGTGCTCCGGAGTTACGGGGATATGGAGAAAATCAAGCAATTCATCCATGAGCGCAAGCCTCAAAGCTGCTGCATCTCAGGTGCTGGGTTTATTGGCATCGAAATGGCCGAAAATTTGAAAGAGCTTGGAATTGAAGTGAGCTTGGTCCATAAATCACAGCACGTCATGTCTATCCTTGATAAAGACATGTCCGTTTTGGTCGGAGCCGAGCTGCAATCGAACGGCGTTAAGGTCATGACAGGTGTCTACGTGGAAAAAGTGGACCGGACCTCAGTTGCCTTATCGAACGGCGAAACATTCGAAGCTGATTTCCAGATCATGAGTGTGGGCATCAAGCCCAATACTGAACTCGCAGAAAAAGCAGGGCTGCCGATTGGCGAAACAAACGGCATCCAGACAAATGACTTTATGCAAACGGCCGATCCTGCCATTTACGCTTTAGGGGACTCGTCTGAAAATACGGATATGGTGACCGGTGCTCCGAAGCGCATCCCTCTTGCCTGGCCGGCCCATCGCCAAGCCTACTTGATCGCGCGCCATCTGACAGGCAACGCCATTCCGAAAACCGGCTTGCTCGGCACATCCGTTGCCAAAGTATTCTCGAAGACTATTGCCATGACCGGCTTAAGCGAAACGATGATCCAGGACAGCGGGCTTTCTTATGAAACCGTCATCCATAAAGGCAATTCAAATGCCGGTTACTATCCCGACCATTCCAAATTAACTTTGAAAGTGCATTATCATCCCGAGACCCGAAAAATCCTCGGCGCGCAATGCTTTGGCGGAAAAGGCGTCGACAAACGGATCGATGTCATCGTTACTGCCATGTACGCAGGACTGACGATAGAAGATCTGCAGGCGCTGGAGCTCTGCTACGCCCCGCCCTATTCTTCACCCAAAGACCCGATCAATATGGTCGGCTATAAAGCTGTTAAATAAGAAAAACCGGTTCCTGTTTCCAGGGACCGGTTTTAAAATTATTTATTTTTCGCTGCTTCGTCAGCTTTGCGTTGTTTTCCTTTTCTCCAGACAAACCAGATGAAGAGCATGAACAAGACGTAAAGGACTGCGAGCGCCGCTAAATAAGCGGTGTTCAATCCTTTTTCTTCTGTCACGTGGAACGTATCAGCAATTTCGCGGTCGAGCGTGATGCGGTAATCGCCGTTGCTTTTCTGCCGCACAACGTCGCTTTCAAATAGCCCGCGCATCTCTTTGTCGCTGCCAATTTCAGTGGCAGGTATACTGATGCTTTTCGTTGAAGACGAGTTATTGATTGCAACGATCCACATTTCCTCTTCATTGGAGCGTTTGTATACAATCCAGCCGTCTTCTTCATGAAGCACTTCGGTGTCGCCCGTGCGCATTGCCTCAGAAGAGTTCCGCAGCGAATTCAAATTCGTGATGTGTTCGATCAATTCTTCTTCTACTGCCAAATCCATGATTTGATGCGATTCAGGCAACGCCTCACCGTTCATCGCAGTTTCCGAACCGTATTGTACGACAGGGATTCCGGGCATCGTCAGCAGCTGCGTCATGATTAAGCGCCAGCGCGTCGGCGGAAACCCTTTTTCCTTAACGGCGTCAGCTGTAAACCTGGAACCGAGCAGCGAATCTACGCGGATCAGGTCTCCCGTGCTTTCCTCTATAACTCCAGGCAGTCCGGAAGAATCTTGGTCAAAATTCTTATAGCTGTTTCTGAGCACTGCTTCCGCACCAGGCAAGACAACTGCATCCATTCCGGTTATGCCATCGCTTTCCTGGTCATTGATCAGATAGACGTTCCGGATATTCTTCATTTCCTTGGAAAAGATCTGGATAAACCCGGCATCAACTCGATCCGACTCCAGTAAACGCAGGCCGTCGATGTCATATTTCTTGATGAAGTCGCCGATTGCGGCTACCAATTGCCTTTGCACTTCGGAATTCGAGGTATCGAGCGCCAAAGTGCCATCCGCGTTCTCCGTGAACCATTCCGGATTTTCAGCAGCCCAAGCGTGATTCGGGCTCAGGGTTTGCGTCGGAATGTCCACCATGACTTTCATATCCTCTTTATGGCTCTGGTCAATCAGGGCCATTAGCTCTTCTTCTGTTCCGAAATGACGCTCCAACTGGCTATAATCCAGCACGGTCTTGCCATCATAAGTAGAAGTGGCAAAAACCGGGCCAATGGACATCATGGTAAAACCCATGTCCTTTATGTGCATCATTTGGTCCGATAGGCCGGCAAAATCCCCACCACTGAATACAGCTGGGTCTTGAGCGCTAACTTCAAAATCATTGTCGATCTTTTTATTGAAATATCGGTCGACCAATACATCGTAGATGATCTCGTCATCAATTGACCGTTCTTCTGCTGCTGCAGCGGGTTCGATCGGACTTAACACCAGTGCTCCGATCAGCACGCTTAATAGCCATTTTGCTTTCAATCCAATATCCTCCCTCAATGAGGCTCAATTATTGCTTTCACTCGGTCTATTTTATCAAACATCCAGAGCCCCCTGTTGAAGAAAATGCAAATAAGCTGCAGTTGTCGGGGCAGTTTCGTCTAAACTGTGAATTTCAGCATAAAAAAACAGGCGCAAAATGCGCCTGTCTCTCAATCGATCATGCCAGGAAATTAAAGCCCATCGGCAATTTAAAACCTAGGAACATTGTTACAAACAGGAATACTGCGAACAGCGCCCAGAACAAAGTAACCGGTTTTTGTTTTTTCGAGCGTACCAGCACCATTTCCATCATGCCGATTGCCAATAACCCGAATAGGAACTTCAAGCCGTACAACATTGCATCAAAAGAAGAATGCGCGACGAACAAAGTCAATCCGGAAATTACAATTAGGATGTAGAACAAGCGAAGGACCATATGCATGATTTTGCGCCCTTTGCTGCCGTTGGCCATGAATGCAGCCGCTAGAAACAGCACAATTCCGATGACCCAAGTCGTAATGTGTAGATGTGTAGTATCAGTTAAAAAAGCCAAATCGTCACCTCTTCTAAAATAGTCTTTTTCAGTTTAGCATAACTCTGCACCTAAAAGACATGTTTGCCGTTATGACAAATGTGTGACG
>DATISS010000072.1:0-55114 GCA_035468565.1 Planococcus sp. (in: firmicutes) | reverse complement strand
TGCGCTGAATTAGACAAAGAAAAGCCCGGAGTTCCGTAAACGGATTCCGGGCTGCCTGATCAATCAATAGACGAAGTCAGTTTTTGCATCATGGCTTCATCCATCGGGCCGACAATTTTCTTCTGGATGATGCCTTCAGTGTCGATGATGTAAGTGGTCGGAATGGTCACTGCCTGATATTGCGGTCCAAGGGTTCCGTCGCGGTCCATCGGGATTGGGAATGTCAGGCCGAATTCTTCAACAAATGCATGGACGGATTCCTCGCCTTTATCAATGCTCGTCAAGTTGACAGCGAGCACTTCGATTCCTTTGTCTTTATTGGCTTCATAGAATTTTTGCATATGGGGCATTTCGGCTTTACAGGGCGGGCACCATGTTGCCCAGAAGTTCAGGATAACTTTTTTGCCACGGTAATCCGACAGGCGGACAGCCTCGCCATCCAACGATGTAAGTTCGAAGTCCGGAGCGGCTTGTCCTTCTGCCGGCGCAGAAGACTCGGGAGCTGTGGCAACTCCGCCGGAAGCGGGTTGGGCAGGCTCTTCTTCGGCAAAAGACGGCCCAAGGAAATTAACAGCTGCAATGGCGAGCAGCAAGACGATGATGGCGATGGACAGTATGTTTTTATTCATGAATGATGACCTCACTTTTTCGGAATCTTGCCAAGGCGAATGCGGTTAGGGCCAGCCAGCTGAAGGTCAGGGGCTCAGACGAAAAGAACGTTTGGAACAGGCTCAGAATCAGCGCCTCCGCTAAAACGAATAAAACATAGATTTGCGTGCTGCTGGAAATGTTTTTTTTGCGCGAAGCGTAGAGAAAGGCCGCAATGCAGACAAAAAGGATCGTTTGGAGTACAGAAGACGCCAATTGCTGTTCAAGCATGCTGAGGGCGGCTTCAAAGCCGATGAAAAACAAGAGCAGGACAGGCAGCGCATCCCGGTAGAGGCCAGGGTGTTTTTTTACGGCCAACCATAGGTAGACCGACAGCGCAGCTAGTGCCAGCATATGGCCGGACGCACCGCCGTTAAAGTACAGCACGGACATAGGAAAGTCTATAAATTCCTCGAAGTTAAAAAGAATATAGCTCGCTTTCCAAACCAAAAAGTACAAAGTGAACGCGTTCCAATACCATTCGCCGATCTTTTCACCGTTGATGATACGCCAGACGACAGCGGACAGGGCAAGGGCAATGAGTGTAGCAATCCACACAGCGGGCATTGTGATGTTGCCGATTTGGTACAAAGTCATTTCCGGACACTCCTTATTCAACACAATTATATACAGTATGGGGTATACGAGGGGCGAGATGCAAGAACTTAAGATTGGCTGCGCTGCTTTAGAGGATTCCGGATCGGCGGAATCGAAAGTAAACAAGATAGCATCACATACAATGTGCAGATAAGATTAAAAAATCAGCAAAGAAGGTTGATGGAATGAAAGCGTCTGATGAAATTTTGGAAGTGTGGAAACGGTTTGATGGATTCCCGATGGAAACCTTGACGAAAGCGTGGTTTTTCAAGAGAGCCGATGACCAAAAGCAGCGCTCTGTCGAATTGATGAAACAGCACAGGCAGCAATATAAAATTACCGGGAATTGCTTTGATCTGGCTTTGTGGCTGCTGGACGAATTCAAAAAAGAAGGGATCAAAGCTTATCCGGTCGGCAGCGAATTGGGGACCGAGGAGGCGCATGCGGCAGTTGTGGCAGAAGACAAGCGCGGCCGGCGCTATTTATGCGATCTTGGCGACCAATGGCTGCAGCCGGTGCTTTTAGATGCGGAAGACCCGGCATTCAGCGGGGAAAGACTCGCCGGTTTTTTTCCGGGAGCGGAAATTCAGGTGTCCGCAGCTAACGGCAATGCGGAAATCACTTACCACCGGCCGGGAGGCAAAGGGTCGCGGCAAACGTATGCGCTGGACCCGGTGGATGATGGTGTATTCTGGCAAGCCGCGGAATTTTCGCAAAACCGAATCTACCCGAAACCATTGTTGGAAGTGCGGGTACCTTATAAAAATGAAACGGCGCATTGGGAGTTTGATGATTGGGAAAGCTTCCTCAGCACGTCCGATGGCCTTTTCCCTGAGGCTCCAGCGGCGGACCTTGCCGAGTGGGTGGAGCGGATCCATAGCAGGACTGGTTATGACAAGGAATTCCTTTTAGAGGCGCTGGCGATTTACAAAGCGATGGGAGAGAGGTGAGAGGTCTGTGTTCAAAGCGGCATTATTTGATTTAGACGGCACGTTATTGGACCGTGATCGGTCGGTTGCTTCCTTTATAGAAGTTCAATACGACCGGTTTCCTGAAGAGCTCGGGCACATTCCGAAAGAACGG
The DNA here is from genome assembly GCA_035468565.1 of Planococcus sp. (in: firmicutes). GTDB lineage: Bacteria > Bacillota > Bacilli > Bacillales_A > Planococcaceae > Planococcus. The sequence continues at coordinate 52,786 of DATISS010000072.1, read as the reverse complement.
TATGTGCAGCGGTTCATTGAACTGGATGCAAGGGGCTATCGCTGGAAAGACCGGGTCTATCAGCAGCTGATTGAGGAATTCAGTATAACGGATATTTCCTGGGAAATAATGCTGGCGGATTACGTCAGCCGCTTCAAAAATCATTGCATGGGCTTTCCGGGGCTCGAAGAGATGCTTCGAAACTTGGAGAAGAGCGGCATCCAATTGGCAATCATAACGAATGGACCGGGCCAGCTGCAGATGGACAGCATCCGTGCGCTCGGCATTGAAGCTTATTTTAGGGTGATTCTGGTATCGGGGATAGAAGGCGTGTCGAAGCCTGATCCGCGCATATTTGAAAAGGCGCTCGGGACACTCGGCGTCAAAGCGCATGAAGCAGTGTATATCGGCGACAACCCGGACAACGACATAGCGGCGGCTAAGGCAGTGGGCATGTCAGCCATCTGGATGGAAAATCCGTATGGGCAGGCGCCAAGCGCAGACTTTTCCATAACCCATTTACAGCAGCTGCCGGCGTTGATAACAAACGATGCAATTGAGATAAGTGAATTCGAACCGCTGCAAGCCGAGGAGATTGTTGCGCTTTTTTATGGCACGGTCCATTCGGTTAACGCGGCTGATTATGTGGCAGAGCAGCTCGGGGCGTGGGCGCCTGAAGCGCTGCGGCAGGAGAAAGTGGCACAATGGCGTGTTTCTCTCGCTCGAAACAAAACATTTGTCGCTTGGAAAGAAGGCAATATCGTCGGATTTGCCGACTTGGCAGCCGGTGGCAAATTGGATCGGCTTTATGTCCACAAAGATTATCAAGGGCAGGGGATTGCAGGCAAGCTGCTCGGGAAAATCGAACAAGAAGCGCGCCAGCAGGGAATGGTAGAGCTTGTTTGTGACGCCAGCATCACCGCCAAGCCCTTTTTTGAACATTATGGGTTTGCCATTATCGAAAGAAATACGGTAGAACGCCTCGGAGTGCAATTGCAAAACTACCGAATGGCCAAAGCATTGGACGACATATCAAGATATGTGGATGAACTATAACGTTAGGTAAGGTGATGGAAGGAGGACAATATGAAGATTCAGACACAGCGCTTGGATTTGGTGCCGTGCACGCTTGAAAACTACAGTTATTTCGCAGCGCAATACGATATGGGGCCGCACATCAATATGCATGTGGCGGAATTGGAAGATAAGCCTGAGTTGTTGGGCTGGGGCGTGTGGATGGTGGTGCGCCGGGCTACTGGCCAAACCATTGGCGACGCCGGTTTCAAAGGGATGCCGAACAGCGATGGCGTGGTCGAAATCGGCTACGGCATTGCAGCGGAAGCGCAGAATCAGGGGTTTGCCACGGAAGCGGCCAAAGGATTGATCAACTGGGCATTCCGTACGGGGAGAGTGAAACGGGTCATCGCGGAATGCACGCACGGCAATGTTGCGTCAATTAAAGTATTGGAAAAGCTGGGCTTGCACCGAACGGGTTCGAATGATGAATTGCTTTTTTGGGCACTTGGAAAATGACGTTCGCAAAACTTGCCATCCAGTAAAAAAACAGGCAGAGAAAACTCATTGAGTTTTCTCTGCCTGTTTTCGTTAGAGCGCATCACAAATAATAAAAAGCAGTGGACAGGAGCAGTGAACCGGCGCTCAACAGCATACCGATGATAAAAAAGTTTTTCCGTGCCGGAAACACCTTATTGAAGCTGGGGTTCTCGAACGAGCGTTTTTCGCTTTCACGGATCAATTGCTCTTTTTTATTTACTTTTGCAAAAAAGTTTTTCGTGCTGTGGATGAATGCTTCGAAAAACTTTCCTTCAATGAGCGACATGATTGCCGCAGCCATGAGGAGGAGTAGGGCGACCAAGAATACGGCATCTAGCCATCTGAGAAAGCTCCACGGCGTATACAGTATAAATGACAGAATAGTGGAAGAAAAGATAGAAATGCTGAACAGTAATAGTTTTGAAGTCATAGAAATGTTCCTTTCTTTGAATAATTATAGGGTAACACGCATTTATGATTTTAGAAAATTTCAATATTTTGTTGCCTAAAATGTAAAATACTATTATGATTAAAAAGAATTATTAGAAAATACAGGGGGTATGAAAATGGGGAAAAAGATGAAAGCCCAAGTGTTATTAGTTTTAATGTCGTTCGTCTTAATATTATCGGGGTGTAACTTTAATTCTTCTGAAAGTTCTTCAGAAGGTTCGGGATCAGAAGGCGGCGAAGAAAAAGCGGGCCAGATATTGAATGTTTCAGCTACTGCTGATATTCCTACGATGGATTCTACAAAAGCACACGATGGCGTGGCGTTCACAGTGTTGAACAACGTCAACGAAGGCTTATACCGCCAAGATGAAAACCATGAACCGATTGAGGCTTTGGTAGCAGAACACACAGAAAACGAAGACCAGACTGTACATACGTTCACATTGCGCGATTCCAAATGGAGCAATGGCGAGCCGGTTACAGCTCAGGATTTTGAATATGCTTGGAAACGCGTCATGAAAGATGCGAGCCCATACAATTTCATGTTCGTTACAGCAAGCATCAAAAATGCTGAAGCGATCATGAACGAAGAAATGGATGCTGAGGAATTGGGTGTTAAAGCAATCGATGAGAAAACATTGGAAGTTACGCTGGACAGCGCAAACCCATTGCTTCAGTCGTTGTTGACGTTCCCGACATTCTTGCCGCAGAACCAAAAATTCGTTGAAGAGCAAGGCGATCAATACGCACTTGAAGCAGAAAACCTATTGTTCAACGGACCATTCACATTGGTTGATTGGACGCATGAGCAAGGCTGGAAATACGAAAAGAATGCCGACTACTGGGACGCAGAAGCGGTTAAATTGGATACGATCAACGCTTACGTTGTAAAAGATTCAACTACTGGCGTGAACTTGTATGAAACAGAAAAAGTGGATCGCATCGATCTGAGCTCTGAGGCTGTAGAGCAATTCAAAGACGATGAGAACTTCAATACGATTTTGGAACCAAGCTTGATTTTCCTGCGCTTTAATCATAATCATCCAGTGCTTGGCAACAAGAAAGTCCGCCAGGCAGTGAATATGGCGATTGATAAAAAGAGCTTGACGGATGTCATCTTAAAAGACGGCTCTTCACCTCTTAACGGAGTGGTGCCAGCTGGATTCTTCACAAATCCGGACGGTACGGACTTCCGTGAATTGAACGGCGATTTCAACACAGGTGCAGTTGAAGAAGCCCAAAAATTATTCGCTGAAGGCTTAAAAGAAGCTGGCGTTACAGATGTAACAGCATCAATCAACATTTCAGATTCTGATGACCACAAAAAAGTGGCGGAATACATTCAGGCACAGCTTGAAGAAAACCTGCCAGGCTTTAAACTCGACATCAAAGCAGTGCCATTCGCACAGCGCCTTGAAATCGAAAAAGCGATCGAATACGATTTGTCATTGTCTTCATGGGGCCCGGATTACAGCGACCCGATGACGTACTTGGATATGTGGCTGAAAGGCGGTTCAGCTAACCGCATGGACTACCACAACCCAGAACTTGACGCATTAGTGTCACAAGCACGCATTGAAACTGACGCAGCGAAACGCTACGAAATGCTGTTGAACATTGAAAAAATCCTCTTGGAAGAAGATGCTGCAATTGCACCGCTTTACCAAGACGGATCAGCTATCTTGATGAGAGATAAAATCAAAGGTTTAATTGTTCACCCGACTGGTGCTACATTCTCTTATAAGTGGACATCTATCGAAGAATAATATGCAGATTATGCAGCTATAGATACGAGGGTGTAGCCGAGTGATCGGCACCCCTCGTATTTTTTTCATCCATCTGAGGTTGACTAAAGAAGTTACTATTTACACATCGCTTCGGACGCTTTGGGCATGGCTCTCGCCATGAGCCGAGAAGAACACTCGTCTCATAGCTAAGTGCTTTCTGCTTCTGCATCGCTTCGCTAGCTTCGAAGCAAAGGGAATGGCCCAAATTCCATTTGGCCATTTCCTTGCCTAGCCCTTTGCCGCGCCTCAGCTAAGATATCTCTCGATATGGAGCAAAACGGCGGAGACGCCTGCGGGGCGCTCGCCCGCGGCAAGCGTAGCTGTTTTGCGGAATATCGACAATTATTAATTCGACTTATATAGAACAGACTTACCATACAGAAATAGGGGTGTTCCTATGAAACGGTACCTGATCCAACGGATTGGTTACATGATTATTACGCTTTTTATCATTGTCACGGCTACGTTCTTCCTTATGCAGTTGCTTCCCGGCACTCCATTCACCAATCCGGAAAAATTGACGGCTGGGCAAATGGCAGTGTTGAACGCCAAATATGGGCTGGACCAGCCGGTTGGCATCCAGTATCTCCGATATATCGGCAACTTGGTGCAAGGCGACTTGGGCTATTCGTTCCAGCATGAAGGGCGAACTGTGGAAAGCATGATCAGCAGCCGGATCGGCCCTTCGGCATTTATCGGTCTGCAGGCGCTGATTATCGGAGCGATCGTCGGTATGGTGCTCGGCATCATTTCCGCATTGAAGCATAATTCGCTTTTCGATTACGGTTCAGTGGCTCTTGCTGTTCTCGGGATGTCGATTCCGTCATTCGTCTTTGCAGCGTTGCTGCAGTATTACGTAGGCGTTAAGCTGGGCTGGCTGCCGGTCGCATTATGGGAAGGCTATTCCAGCACCTTGCTGCCTTCGATTGCGCTGTCGGTGACCGTAACAGCAACAGTCGCGCGATTTATCCGCAGTGAAATGCTCGAGGTCATCGGCCAGGATTATGTCATCACTGCACGTGCGAAAGGGATGACTGAACAGCAGGTTGTGCTAAAGCACGTCATCCGCAATGCGCTGATTCCGGTTGTTACGATGCTTGGGCCGCTGGCGGTCTCCATCATGACCGGAACATTGGTCATTGAAAAAATCTTCTCGGTGCCGGGGCTTGGGGAGCAATTCACGTTGTCCATCCTGGTGCTCGATTATAGCGTCATCATGGGAATCACGATTTTCTATAGTGCGCTGTTCATCTTTGTCGTTTTCGTTGTCGACATCATCTACGGATTCCTGGATCCTCGCATCAATTACAAGGGGGAATCAGCATGACAGACCTAGACGCGAAATTGCCACGCAAACAAGGGCTCGAAACGCCAGACGGCATCCCAGCCGATCTTTTTGTGAAATCGCCGCTTGATCAAAGCAAAAGCGAAGAAATCGGCACGCCTTCCCAGTCGTTCTGGAAAGAAGCGTTCCACCGTCTCGCTAAAAATAAAGGTGCAATGATTTCGTTGGTGCTGTTGACCTTCTTGATTGTATTGGCTTTGATCGGGCCGAGCATGAACGACTTCACGTACCGCGAACAAAACTTGGAGCATTCCAATTTGCCACCGAAAGTTGAAGGCATGGAATGGCTCGGCTTTAATGGCTTGAATGCACAAGGAACGGATGTCTATGCCGAGCGGCAAGTAGAAACCAATTACTGGTTCGGCACGGATGAATTCGGACGCGACTTATGGACGCGCGTCTGGACAGGGACGCAAATTTCCTTGTTCATCGCAGTGGTGGCAGCTGCGCTCGATTTGATTATCGGCGTGGTTTATGGCGGAATTTCCTCGTTCTACGGAGGGCGTGTGGATAACGTCATGCAGCGGATCATCGAAGTGCTGATGGGGATTCCGAACTTGATCGTCATCATCCTCTTTATCCTGGTTCTCGAACCGGGCGTCCGGTCCATCATTTTAGCGATGGTCATCACTGGATGGGTCGGCATGGCACGAGTTGTGCGGGGACAAATCCTGCAATTGAAAGGCCAGGAATTCGTCTTGGCTTCCCGAACGCTCGGCGCTTCGAACAGCCGCTTGATCACGAAGCACCTGCTGCCGAACGTCATGGGGCCGATTATCGTCACGGTCATGTTCACCATTCCGACAGCGATATTCTTTGAAGCCTTCCTGAGCTTTATCGGCCTTGGCTTGCAAGCACCGCTTGCATCGCTCGGCGTACTGATCGAAGACGGCTATAAATCGATGAGGTATTTCCCGTATAAACTGATTTTCCCGGCGCTGGTCATCAGCACGATCATGATTTGCTTCAACTTGCTGGGTGACGGTTTGCGCGATGCATTAGATCCAAAAATGAGAAAATAGGGGAGGGTCCTATCCGATGAAAGAAAATATTTTGACGGTTGATAATCTGCATGTTTCATTCAAGACCCAAACCGGTAAAGTCACTGCCGTCCGCGGGGTCACTTTCGAGCTGAAAAAAGGTGAGACGCTGGCGATTGTCGGCGAATCGGGCTCAGGGAAATCCGTGACAGCGAAATCGATCATGCGTTTATTGCCGAAACACAATACCGAAATCACCAAAGGCGATATTCTCTATGGCGACAAAAGCCTGCTAAACCTGTCTGCTAAAGAGATCACCGATATCCGGGGCTCCGAAATTTCAATGGTGTTCCAGGATCCGATGACGTCGCTCAATCCGACGATGAAAGTCGGCAAGCAAATCATGGAAGGCCTTCAGCGCCACCAGAACATGACGAAAGCACAGGCCCGCGACCGGGCGCTTGAGATGCTGAAATTGGTGGGAATCCCGAAAGCGGAGCAGCGGCTGGACAATTATCCGCATCAATTTTCCGGTGGGATGCGCCAGCGTGTCGTCATCGCTTTGGCACTCGCTTGCAACCCGAAAGTACTGATTGCGGATGAGCCGACAACAGCGCTTGACGTCACCATCCAAGCGCAAATTCTGGACTTGATGAAAGACCTTCAGCAAAAAACAGACACGGCTATTATTTTGATCACTCATGACCTTGGTGTGGTCGCCAATATGGCGGACCGGGTCGCCGTCATGTACGGCGGCAAGATCATCGAACAAGGTACGCTGGACCAGATTTTCTATAATCCGCAGCACCCGTATACACTGGGGCTCTTGAAATCGATGCCGAAGCTCAATGAAGACAAAGGGCAGCCGCTAGTGCCGATTGCCGGCTCTCCGCCGACGCTCGCAACGCTCGGCGAAGGATGCGCTTTTGCAGCGAGATGCCCGCATACGATGCAAGTGTGCCATTCGTACACACCGCGCGATACCGAAGTAGAACAAGGCCATACGGCGGCATGCTGGCTGCAAGATGCTCGGACGCCGAAAGTGGATTCTGTACTGGTAACCTGATGTTTTCCGGCGTACATTCATAGGATGGAACGGATAAAATAAGAAACGCAAAAAACCGCTTGGATACACATGTATCCAAGCGGTTTTTAGGTTTATTTGAACAATTGCGGGATGCCGTTCGATAAAGTGTAAATCCCCATCCACGCCATTGCGATAACGATGATGACACCGAAGATGGTCATCCAGAGCGGGTGCTTGTAATCGCCGACGATTTTCGCTTTATGCGCGGCAATGAGCATGACGCCCAGTGCGATCGGCAGAATCAAGCCGTTCAGCGAGCCTACCAATAGAAGGATAAGCACAGGCTGGCCAATGATGACGAAGACAGAAGTTGAAATGACGATAAAGCTGATGACCAGCAGGCGGTTGTATTTTTCTAGTGCTGGGCTGAATGTACGGATAAATGACACGGACGTATAAGCCGCACCGACAACCGATGTCACCGCTGCCGCCCACATAACCACGCCGAAAATCTTATAGCCGACATTGCCGGCGGCCAATTGGAAAACGGAAGCCGGCGGGTTGTCCGGGTTCAGCTGCAAGCCTTGCGAAACGACGCCAAGCACTGCGAGGAAAAGCAGGACGCGCATGAAAGACGCAATCAGGATGGCGGCGATTGAGCTGCGCGTGACATCGGGCACGTGTTCTTTGCCGGTAAGGCCGGCATCGATCAACCGGTGGCCGCCGGCAAACGTGATATAGCCGCCGACCGTTCCGCCGACGAGCGTTACGATGGCGAAGATGTCAATGGTGTCCGGTACGAAGGTTTTGACTACAGCTTCGCCAATTGGAGGCTGTGCCGAAATCATGACGTAAATCGTCAACGCAATCATGACAAATCCGAGAATTTGGGCGAAGCGGTCCATCGCTTTTCCTGCCTCTTTGACAACAAAGATTCCGATGGCCAGCAAGCCGCTTAAAATGGCACCGGTTTTGGCATCGATGCCGAACAGGACATTCATCCCCAGACCAGCACCACCGACGTTGCCGATGTTAAAGGCGAGGCCGCCCATGACAACGAGTAAGGCGAGAAAATAGCCTAGCCCTGGCAACACGTCATTGGCAATGTCCTGAGCACGCTTGCCGGAGACGGCGATGATGCGCCAAATATTGGTCTGGGCTCCGATATCAATGATGATGGAAATAAGAATAACAAAACCCATCGAAGCCATCAATTGGTCAGTGAAAACGGTCGTCTGTGTGAGGAAGCCGGGCCCGATGGCAGAAGTCGCCATCAGGAACGCGGCGCCGAGCAGGACGCTGCGGTTCGCTTTTTTTATGATTTTCGCATCTTTGTTCATCTTAACGCCTCCTTTGGAATGGAATTACATAAACTCTTTTACCTTGGTGATGTCGATTCCTGCTGCAGCCAATGAGCCGGAGATGGCGACTGCGAAATCGAGCGCGGTCGCCCCGTCGCCGTGGATGCAAATAGTGTCGGCTTTGATTTGGATTTCCTGTTGCTGGGCACTCATGACCTTCTGTTCCTTGACCATGCAGATGACTTGTTCGAGTGCTTTGCCGGTATCGGTGATGAGCGCATTCGGCTGGCTGCGCGGCGTCAAGCTGCCATCCCTCTGGTAAGTGCGGTCCGAGAAAACTTCATTGGCAGTGCGCAAACCGATCTTTCCCCCGGCTTTCACCAATTCGCTGCCAGATAAGCCGAATAAAATAAGTTCCGGATTGATATCATACACCGCTTCCGCAATCGCTTCTGACAAGCCGGCATTTTGCGCAGCCATATTATAAAGGGCGCCGTGGGCTTTGACGTGCTGCATCTGGCCGCCTTCCGCTTGAACGAAGCCCGATAAAGCGCCAATCTGGTAGACGACCAGGTCATAGGCTTCCTGGGGGGACAAGCTGAGGTTGCGCCGGCCGAAGCCGACCAAGTCCTGGAACCCGGGATGGGCGCCGATGCCGACGTTCTTTTCCAGTGCGAGCTGGACAGTTTTACGCATCGTTGCAGGGTCTCCGGCATGGAAGCCGCAGGCGATATTGGCCGAGGTGATGTAATCCAGAATGGCTTCATCATTGCCCATCCGGTAAACGCCGAAGCTTTCTCCCATATCGCAGTTCAAATCCACTTTAAATGTCATTTCCATTCCTCCAATTTCAAGTCGATTCCAATTTTCATTTGGCGAATTTGCTGTTCCTGCGCAATCATACGCTTTTGCGCTTCTTCGAGCGAAATTTCCTTGAAGCGGATCCGGTCTCCCGGATTCAGCTGGCTGATGAGCGGCAAGTCGATGCTTGCCACTTGGCCGATTTTCGGATAGCCGCCAGTCGTCTGGCGGTCAGCCATCAAGACGATGGGGTTGCCGTCCGGCGGCACTTGGATCGAGCCGAACGCGACAGGCTCAGATATCAATTCCGTCGCCTTGCTCAGTGCAAGCGGTGTGCCTTCAAGGCGGTAGCCCATGCGGTCCGAATGGGCACCCACCGTGAACAGGCTATCGAAGAGCCGTGATTGGCTTTCGGCATCGAACAAGTCGAATTGGCGGCCTTTCATGATGCGGACAACGGGTTCGTTGAAATAGCGGATGGCTGGAATCTGCCATTCCTGTCCGGAATTCGCTGCTTTCAATAGTTCCGCCGCCAGTGTAGGGTCCACCGGATTCAATGGGACGCGGTCGCCTGTTTTCAGCGCCCGGCCCTGAAATCCGCCAATCGCCGCGCGCAAATACGTCGATTTGCTGTGCATGACGTCAGGCACGTCGATGCCGCCGGCTGCGGCAAGATAAGTACGGCAGCCTTTCTTTGGCGCGCCGAACGATAAAACGCTGCCTTTTTTGACAGCCAGAATGCGCCACATCCTGCAATCTTTGCCGTCGAGCTGAGGCGACAGATCTCCGCCGGATAAAGCGATGAATGCATCGGCCTCGAACTCGATCGTAGGGCCGGAGAGTGAAATTTCAAGCGCCGCGGCATTTTCGTGGTTGCCAACGAGCAGATTGGCGATGCGGTGCGCAAAAGGATCCATCGCGCCGCTCGCGATGACGCCGTATTTCTGGAAGCCGTAGCGTCCAAGGTCCTGCACCGATGTCAGCATGCCGCCTTTAAGAATCTTCAGCATGGCGATGTTCCTCCCATTCGTGGTATTCCTGCTCTGAAATCCGGCAGAATTTTATGTGGTCGCCGGCTTTCAGCAAACTCGGCGTTTCCTGCTCCGGCCGGAACAAGCGCATTGGTGTGCGGCCGATCAATTGCCAGCCTCCCGGTGTTTCAATAGGGTAGACACCGGTCTGGATGCCAGCAATGCCGACAGTGCGTTCCGGGATCCGCAGCCGCGGGCTTTCGCGGCGGGGCGCGGCGATTTTCTCTGACATGCCGCTGATGAACGGAAAGCCCGGGGCGAAACCGATCATCGAAACCGAGTAATCGCCGGCGCCGTGGATGACGATGACTTCTTCTGTGGACAGCCCGTTATGTGCTGCCACAAATTCGAGGTCGGGGCCGAACTCACCGCCGTAGCATACCGGAATTTCGACGGTGCGCGGAGTCGGTACGGGAACTTCACCGGCGTGCTGCAAGAGCTCTTCCAACACTGCCGTTGCGTCATTGTATAAAACAGCCAGCGGGTTGTAGAACACCGCAATTGTGGTGAACGCCGGAATAGATTCGACCATCCATGCAGGAGGGCGGTCTTCGAGCAGGGCCGCTGCCATCCGGATGTGCCGCTGCACTTCCTCGGTAATTTCTTTGCCGGCTTCAATCATAATTGCCTGGTCCCCGAGCGGGGTGAACGTAAAGTTCATGCTGCCACCTCATCCTCTGATTATTCTAATATATTTTTTAATTATACGGCTTTGTACGGATGAACGGAAGAGAATGCGGGTATTCATTGGAGACAGAGCCGTTAAATGCAAAAAAGCTATCCGCATAAACGGATAGCTTCTTTTCTTTTATTCTTCGATATCGATTTTCTGTGTTGCGTCAGCGCCGTTGAAAAATTCTTTTGAAATCTCGGCGATTGTGCCGTCTTCCAGCATTTCTTCGATGGCGCCGTTGACGTTTTCAACCAATTCTTCGTTGTCTTTGTTCATGACCACGCTCACTTCCGACGGGCTGTACTTGATGTCGGGGTGGATGGTGATATTCAATTCCGGGAAAGCCGCCAATGCCAGTGTCTGCAAATAATAGTCGTTCAAGATGACGTCAGTGCGGCCGATGGAGACGTCGCGCAAATATACTTCGTTTGTGGCGTTATCATAAACCACTTCCTCAGCTCCGTAAGAACGTGCAGTTTCCATATAAACCGACGTGGAAGCGCCAGCTGCTTTCTTGCCTTTCAAGTCTTCCAATGTCTTGATGCCCGACAAATCGTCTTTTCTGACGATTGCCGTGCCGTATGAAAATTTGAATGGTGTCGAGAAAGCGAATTTGTCTTTGCGGTCTTCTGTCGCTTCAATGTCGTTCGCCGCCAAGTCAACTTGGCCAGTCTGCACAGAAGTCAGCATTTCGTCGAAACCGAGCTCAGTGAATTCGACTTCAAGCTCCAGGCGTTCAGCGATTTCGCGTACGACTTCAACTTCGAAGCCGGTCAATTCATCTGTGCCTTCTTCGCGGAAAGAAGTCGGGAACAATGTGCCGGATGTGGCAACCGTCAATGTGCCTTCTTCTTTGATCTCGTCCCAAGCCGTTTTGGCTTCTTCAGAACCGCTGTCGCTGTCAGAAGATCCGCAGCCTGCTAAAAGTGAAAGGGATAAAGTGCCTGCGAGCAATACCCAACCCTGTTTTTTCAATAAAGTCTTCATCGTTTGGTCCCTCCTTGAAATGTAATCCATTAAAAACATAGCATTATAAACAAAAGGGAGCAAAGTTTTCTTGCAACTTTTCTATAAGTTTAACTATTCTTTCAATTCGATTGCAGGGTATGGCTGATGGCGCATCGAATTGTATTCGTAAGAGCAGTGGGCTGGGGCAAAATTGCCAGAACGGAGTGGCGCGAATGGCAGTATTGAAAACGAGTGGATTGAGAAAGACGTTCGGTGATTTCAAGGCGCTGGATGGCGTCGATATTGAAGTGGAAGCGGGCGAGGTTTTCGGCTTTATCGGCCCGAACGGCTCAGGGAAATCGACGACGCTGCGCGTACTGCTCGGCATTCTTCAAGCAACAGAAGGGAAGGCGGAAATCTTCGGGCTGGACGCGTGGGAAGATGCGGTGGAGATCCATAAGCGGGTCGCCTATGTGCCGGGGGAAGTCAATTTATGGCCGAATCTCACGGGAGGGGAAGTCATCGATTTATTCATCAAATTGCGGGGCGGCAAACCGGACGGCAAGCGGGAAGAACTGATCCGCCGATTCGATTTGGATCCGCGCAAGAAATGCCGGGCCTATTCCAAGGGGAACCGGCAAAAAGTGGCGCTGATCGCTGCATTGTGCATGGACGCCGACCTTTATATTCTGGATGAGCCGACTTCCGGCTTGGACCCGCTGATGGAGCGGGTCTTCCAGGACTATGTCATGGAAGTGAAAGCGCAAGGCAAAAGCGTTCTCCTGTCGAGCCATATCTTGTCCGAAGTGGAAAAAATCTGCGATAAGGTGGCGATCATCCGGCAAGGGAAGATCATTGAAACAGGAACATTGAAAGAGCTCCGGCACCTGACCGGGACAATCGTCCAAGTGGAGACGAAACTGCCGATTGCCGGCTTGCGGGAGATGAAAGGCGTCAGTGGTGTCACGGCCGAAGACGGAGTGGTATCGTTTCAGGCAGATACGGAAGAGTTGGATGCCGTCATGCGCCATATCAGCGGTTTCGGTATTACGAGAATGGACAGTTCCCCGCCGACATTGGAGGAGTTATTCATCCGCCATTACGAAAAAGCCGATCAGCCGGGGGGCGTAGACTAATGGGCAAAGGATTAGTACAAGGCACAACCGCTTTGATGCGCTTCATCGTCCAGCGCGATCGTCTTCGGCTGCCGCTGTGGCTGCTGTCATTTGTCGCCGTGTCATGCATCATCGCGTTCGCGTTCACCGGCTTGTACCAAAATGACGCGGAGCGGCAGGCAATGGCGGAAACGATGCGCAATCCGGCGATGACGGCGATGGTCGGACCGGGCTACGGATTGGACAATTACACAATCGGAGCGATGCTGAGCCATGAAATGCTGCTGATGACGGCAGTGGTGGTCGGCCTCATGAATATCCTCCTGCTGTCCCGCCATACGCGCGCGGATGAGGAGGATGGGCGGCTGGAGATGATCCGCTCGCTGCCGGTCGGCAGGCTGTCGAACCTGCTGTCGGTGCTGCTCGTATTGTTCGGAGTGAATGCGCTGCTTGCTGTTTTGACTGCCATCTCTTTGATGGCGCTGAACATCGAGAGCATCGACGCCGAAGGGTCTTTCGTCTATGGCTTTGCGCTGGGGTCGGCGGGCATGGTATTTGCTGCAATAGCGGCTGTTTTCGCTCAGCTTTCCCAGAGTTCAAGGGGCACTGTCGGCTTTTCGATCACGGCATTGCTGCTGGCGTATATGATCCGTGCAATCGGGGATCTATCAGGCGGCACCCTTTCACTGTTTTCGCCGCTGGGCTGGATTCTCCGCACAGAGGCATATGTCAATAATTATTGGTGGCCCATCTTCTTGACGGCCGGAGCGGCGTTGGCTCTATCATCCATCGCACTGTATTTGAATTCGGTGCGTGACCTTGGCTCCGGCTTTCTGCCGGTGCGCACGGGGCGGCCGCATGCTTCCAAAGGACTGGCGAATCCGTTTGGCCTTGCTTTCCGGCTCCAGCGGACGGGCCTTATCGCGTGGGCCGCGGGACTGTTGTTGATCGGCGCATCATATGGCTCGGTGCTCGGCGATATGGAATCATTTTTTGAAGACATCGATTTGATGCAACAGCTGATTGTCCAGCAATCGGGATTTTCCATAACCGAACAATTCATTCCGGTACTGATGTCTGTCATGGCGATCCTTGGGACGATCCCAGTGCTGATGGCGGTGCTGAAAGTGAAAGGGGAAGAAACCAATGGCCGGCTGGAACATATCCTGAGCAAGGCCGTATCGAAAAATCGGCTGCTCGGAGCTTATGTGTTGCTTGCTGTACTGGTAAGCTTCGTTATTTTGGGCCTGGCCGGCTTAGGCCTTGGAGGCGTCGGGACTGCAGTCATCAAGGAGGATCTGCAGCTTGGCATGTTCTTGGAAGCGGCGATGGCCTATGCGCCAGCGGCATGGGTGATGCTCGGCATAGCGGTGTTGTTGCTCGGCTGGGCGCCGAGGTTCACCGGTTTTATGTGGCTTTACATCGCTTTTTCATTTATTGTCATTTATTTTGGCGGACTGTTCCAGTTCCCGGACTGGGTGCAAAAGCTGACGCCGTTCGGCTACATCGCGAAAGTGCCGATTGAAGATGTGGATTATGGCGTTCTTGCCGCATTGACTGCTGCCGCTGCCGTACTTTTGATCATTGGATTTATGGGCTTCAACAGAAGAGACATCAGCCAATCATGAAGGAGAGGATTGCAATGGAACGGCAACTTCCGAAAGTCACCGCTTTTCTGATGTTTACAGGGCAAGCGGAAGAAGCGATGAAATATTATACGGCGGTCTTTAAGGATTCCGCTATCGACAATGTCACTTATAACGAAGACGGATCGGTGATGCTGGCCCAATTCCGGGTGGCGGACCAGGTTCTGTTGTGCATCGACAGTACGATCAAGCACGATTTCACTTTTACGCCTGCCATTTCGCTTTACGTGACATGCGACAGCGAGGCAGAAATTGACAGTGCCTTCAGCCAACTGTCAGAAGGCGGCGAAGAGTTGATGCCGCTTGGCGATTATCCGTTCAGCAGAAAGTTCGGCTGGCTGATCGACCGTTTCGGCGTTTCTTGGCAATTGAATCTACCGTGACAAAACCCCCATGCCGCAAGTGCGCATGGGGGTTTTGCTGTTTACATAAACAATAGCCAGACAATCGCGGGGCCGAGGAACGAACCGGCAACGGCGCTCAACGTCATCGCTACTGAACTCATCGAGGCGTCTTCAATGCCGTATTCGAAAGCTTTTGCGGTGCCAAGGCCGTGAGCGGATGTGCCAAGGCCGATGCCGCGCCCGATGGCCGAATCGATGCGTAGCGTTTTCAAGAGCCATGGACCGGTGAGGATGCCGGTGAATCCGGCGACCATGACAAATACCGCCGCCAACGCCGGGATTCCGCCAAGCGAATCGGCGAGTTGCATCGCGACAGGCGTGGTGATCGATTTTGGCAGGATGGTTAAAATCATTTCGGCGGAGAAGCCCATCAATTTTGCCAGCAGCGCGCCGCTGAGCATGCCAACCAATACGCCGGCTGACACGCCGAGTGTGATCGGCACCAGGTTTTGCGTCAATAATTTCCGCTGCTTGTAAAGCGGGACTGCAAGTGCGACAACAGCTGGCCCGAGCAACGCACCAATTCACTGTCCGCCGAGCATATAGCGCTCGTAGGGGATGTCGAATAGTAGCAGAATCGTTATCAGCGCAGCCGTCGTTGTCAACACGGGCGTCAGGAGCGTCCAGCGGTATTTCAAGTAAAGGGCGTTCAAGAACAGGTAAACGGCAATGGTCATTGCGGCGAACAGCAACGACAGCAGGATAAGATCCATAAATGTCACAAGCTCCTTTCGTCAGTGCGCCGGGAAGCCCAATGGCTGAGAAACGCGGAAACGCTCATCGTCAGCAATGTGCTGAACACCACAATAGCGATAAGCCACAGTCCTTTGCCCGCGAACAGGTCGCCGTACTGCATGACGCCGACCGTGGCCGGGATGAAATACAATGATAAAAAAGCGAGGAGGAATTGCGCACCGGATTCGATCCACCGCAGCGGATAAATTTTCAGGAGCAATGCTATAAAGAGCAGCAAGAAGCCGATGATGCTGCCGGGCAGGGGCAAATTGAAAAAAACCCGTATCCATTCGCCAGCGACATAAAAACCGTATAATACAATCAGCTGCGTAAAGGTGATCAAAAACTTCATTGGACATCGCGCCTTCCGGAGGAATTGGCAAAGCAAGCCAAACTTTCTTCCATAATTAGTTATTCTACAACATTTTTACCTGAAAGCGGACATAAGATTCACGGAATCGGAGAAAGTCAGATTGCAGATTCATGAAACTTTCAAGATGTGGCAGCCGTAGAATAGATACGATAGACCGAAAGGGGAAATGGAACATGGCGAATTACACGATTGATGAATTTATTCGGCAAACCAAGCAGGATGAGACTGAAAACGATTATTTCGAACTGGAAACACCACGTATCCTGGAAGTGAATTTAGAAGATATGGTATGGGCAAAAGCCGGTTCGATGATTTCCTATACGGGACAAATCAAATTCGAGCGTGAAGGCATGCTTGAACACGGTGTCGGTACGATGTTTAAAAAAGCATTGACTGGTGAAGGGACTTCGCTGATGAAAGCTGTCGGGCGCGGCCGGCTGTACTTGGCGGACAAAGGAAAGAAAATCACGATTTTCGAATTGAACGATGAGGCCATTACCGTCAACGGCAATGATTTGCTGGCTTTCGAACCAGGCATCCAGTGGGAGATCAAAATGATGAGGAAAATGGCAGGTGTCATGGCGGGCGGCCTGTTCAATGTGACATTGAAAGGCAAAGGCCGGGTAGCCATCACTTCCCATTACGAACCCTTGACGCTGCTTGTGCGTCCGGGTGAGCCGGTGCTGACCGATCCGAACGCTACTGTTGCCTGGTCAGGCAACTTGAATCCCGAATTCCGTACCGACGTTTCTTTGCGGACATTTCTCGGGCGCGGAAGCGGCGAATCGATCCAAATGGAATTTACGGGCGAAGGCTTTGTCATCGTCCAACCTTTCGAAGAAGTATATCTCAGCGGCAACGGTACGTGATTTGAATAGCGGTTTCACAGAACGCAAAATCCTGGTCTTTCGAGGCCGGGATTTTTTATATGGCAATTTCTATAATCAAGAAGGATTTCCTGTTTTTGAGAAAAGCTATTCCGAAAAAATGATTTTCCTGGACGAGTTTACGAAATTGACTGTTTTTTTGAAAATTTAATGTAAATTTTGTTGCATTTTTCTTTATATATTGTATTATGACTTTATGCGATATATTGCATACGAAGTTTAGTGTGTCGAAATATTATTTTAAAATTTCTTTTGTCATAGAAAAATGAAAAGCTTGTTGCTTTTAGGAGGAAAAAGAAAAATGGATAAGAAGTTATCGTTTAGCGCGTATGCTGTAATAGGAATGATGCTGTTTGCACTGTTTTTTGGTGCAGGGAACTTGATTTTTCCGGCTCAACTCGGACAAGCTGCAGGCTCTGAAGTCGGATGGGCCATTCTGGGCTTTTTGACTACAGGCGTCGGTTTGCCGCTCCTTGGAATTTTAGCTATCGGCTACTCGAAGAGCAGTGATTTGCAAGACCTTTCAAGCCGGGTGCACCCGGTGTTTGGCGTCATCTTTACGTCACTTTTGTATTTGACGATCGGACCGTTCTTCGCACTACCGAGAACAGGGGCCGTATCGTATGAAATCGGCATCTCTCCTTTTGTCGGTGGAGATTTCGCCTCAATCGGACTGCCAGTGTTTACGCTGATTTTCTTCGGGATCTCATTGGTATTGTCACTGAACCCTTTCAAACTCGTCGATAATATCGGCAAATTCCTGTCGCCGGCAATTCTCATCACGCTTGCCGCGCTATTGATCATGGCGGTTGTAAACCCGATGGGCAAAGCGGCGGCTCCTCAGGAAGCTTACGCGAGCGGCGCTTTCCTGAAAGGATTCACTGAAGGCTATAACACGATGGATGCCCTGGCATCTTTGGTATTCGGCATTATCGTCATCGCGACTGTCCGCAAATTGGGCGTCACTTCACCAAAAGGGATTTTATCCGCGACGCTGAAAAGCGGAGTGGTCGCTGCTGCGCTTCTGGCGATCGTCTACGCGGGAATTGCTTATCTGGGTTCAACAAGCACAAGCACTTTAGGGCTTTTTGACACAGGCGGCCCTGTATTGAGCGGGGCATCATCCCATTACTTCGGAACATTCGGCACCCTGCTGCTGGCAGTCATCATCACGCTGGCCTGTCTGACGACGGCAGTCGGTCTGACCGTGGCCAATGCGGAGTACTTCAATAAAATGATGCCGAGAATCAGATATAAATCGTATGTGGTCATTTTCTCTGTTTTCTCTTTAGTGGTGGCAAACGCGGGTCTTTCGAACATCATCGCCTATTCTGTTCCTGTCTTGATGTTCTTGTACCCACTGGCGATCGTCTTGATCATCTTGGCATTCCTTTCGCCGCTGTTCAAACACGACAGGATGGTTTACGTAGCTGCTATGGCAGCAACATTCTTTATCGCCATCATCGATGGCTTGAAGACGCTGACTGCGTCACTGGGCATTGCCAATCCTGATTGGCTGCAGTCGATCATCGATTTCTATGCCGCCTCGCTGCCGCTTTACAATGACGGGCTTGGCTGGCTCGTGCCAGCGCTGGCCACTATTGCAGTGTTTATCGCCATCGCGCGCAGCCGGAAAGGCGTCAATATTCAAACGGCGCGCAACGAAGCATAATTTTTCTGAATTTAGGCTGTTCCGAAAATCGGGGCGGCTTCCATATCAAAAAAGCTGTCTCTGGAGCTCAACGCTCAGGAGACAGCTTTTTTCAATGGCACCAGGAAGCTATAGAGATAACTCATCCACTGTGCGGTTCCAATTCGCTTTCATCAGCAAGCAGACTTTATCGGGGTCTTGTTCCTTTAAAGCTACGATGATTTGGCTATGCTCTTCGACAGACTGCTGGGTCAAAATCAAAGAATGATGGAAGAACTGTCTGCGGACATGCGCTTGCAGCCGGCCGAGAATGGTATCGACATACGGATTACCGGCAGCGTCCACGATGTGTTGATGGAATTCCTGGTCGATTTTCAATGCCGAGAAATTATCCCGGGCTTTTATGGCATCAGCAAAACGCTGATTTGTTTCAGTGAGTAAATCGATCAATTCGCTGTCTAAGCGCGGGATTGCCAACTCGGCAGCCAAGGCTTGGAGAGCGGAGAGCGGCGGCAGCAAGGTTTTGAGATCTTCCTTTTCCACCCGTGTCACACGGGTCGCCTTTCCGGGGAACATTTCCACGAATCCCTGGGCCTCCAATAATTGCAGCGCTTCCCGGATGGGGGTCCTGCTTAAGTTCAACGCTTGCGCAAGTTCCGTATCAGCCAATTTTTCATCGGGCTTTAAGGTGCCATCAATAATCCATTGCTGTAATTGGTTATACGCGCTTTCTTTCGCGGACATGCGAATCGGTTTTGCGTGATTTACTGGAATCGGCCTTGCAAGTGCACCCTTTCTCTTGCTATTAATAATAAAAGTATACACCAATTTGTGGAAATGTTAAATATGCGTTATGCAATATATCGCTTTAACTGCCCGGTGCGTTGTGGAGGGGCATTCCAGGCTGCGGTATGATTAGCTGCGCTATTGTAATACACTGAGGGTAAGACAATCAGATTTTAAGAGATAGGATGAGTGAAAATGAGACAAGAGGTTACAATAAAAGTGAACGATAAAGCGAAAGCGGAGTTTCAAAGAGGCTATCCGCTGATTGCAAAAGAAGCGCTTGAAGATGTCGATGCCCTGGAAACAGAAGGCACCATCGTCAATTTGACGGATAAGCAGGACAAGTTTTTGGCAAAAGGCTATTACGGCAAACAGAACAAAGGCTATGGCTGGGTATTGACCCGCAATAAAGACGAAGCGATTGGCCAAGGGTTTATCGAACGGACGCTGGCAGCCGCCATCGTGGAGCGCAAAAGTTTTTACGATGATCCAAATACGACTGCATTCCGCGTGTTCAACGGGGAAGGCGACGGCTTCGGCGGTTTGTCGATCGATCATTACGACGGCTATTACTTGGTGAGCTGGTACAGCGAAGGCGTTTATTCGTTTAAGGACGAAGTAGTAGCGGCGCTGCAGAACGTTGCTGACTGCAAAGGGATTTACCAGAAAAAGCGCTTTGATGCAAAAGGGCAATACATCGAAGAAGACGATTTCGTAGCAGGCGTCCGCGGCGAGTTTCCGCTGATCGTCAAAGAAAACGGCATCAACTTCGCGATCTATTTGAATGATGGCGCGATGACCGGCATTTTCCTGGACCAGCGCGATGTCCGCAATGCCATCAAAGAACGCTACGCCAAAGGCAAGACGGTGCTGAATACGTTCTCATACACAGGGGCATTTTCGGTAGCTGCGGCACTCGGCGGTGCCATGAAGACGACGAGCGTCGATCTGGCGAAGCGCAGCAACAGCAAAACCATTGAGCAATTCAGCGTCAACGGCATCGATTACGAAAGTCAGGACATCCTTGTGATGGATGTTTTCAATTATTTTAAATACGCCAAACGCAAAGAGTTGAAATTCGACTTGGTCGTCCTTGATCCGCCAAGCTTTGCACGTTCGAAAAAATACACATTCAGCACATCGAAAGACTATACGCACCTGATGCGGGAAGCCATCGCCATCACTGAAGATAAGGGCGTCATTGTGGCATCGACGAATAGCGCGTCGTTTGGCATGCAGAAATTCAAAGGCTTTATCGAAAAAGCATTCAAAGAAGAAGGCAAGTCGTATAAAATCGTCGAAGAATTCACATTGCCGAAGGATTTCCGGGTACGCAAAGAGTTCAAGGAAGGCGATTACTTGAAGGTCGTCTTCGTGAAATTGGGCTAACGGAAAATGTGGCGGAATGTTGAAGGGGAAGAGGCAAAAAAACTCTTTTTTTCGTCCTCTTGCTTGTTTCCGTACCCCCAGCCCTTCTATAATGAAAAAATAGATAGCGAGGGGAAAAGATGATTAAAAATGCATTAAGCAAATTCCGGTTCATGGGTTTGCTTGAAGGAAGTTCGTTGTTGATCTTATTGTTTCTTGCCATGCCGTTAAAATATTTCTTCGGGTTTCCGGAGGCTGTCAGTGTTGTTGGCGCGGTCCATGGAGGGTTATTCACGGTTTACTGCGTGATGATCGCCTATATGACGTTCATCTTCAAATGGCCGTTCCGCTATTCAGTGGCGGCGGTGGCAGTAGCTTTTATCCCGTTCGGAAATTTCATGCTGGACCGACGCCTTGAAAACTGGCAACAAGCAAAGGCTGTTTAAAACACCTGCGGACACGAGTCTGCGGGTGTTTTTTCGATTGATGAAAAAGCCTGGGGCTGGAAATGTCTTGGTAAAGAAAAATATTCTATAATGGAAGTGATTAGGATTTCGGAAAGGAGGCAGGCTGATGGCTAAAACAGCGACATCCTCAGTAGTGGGGAATCCGGTATACCCCGTCATGTTCGCGATGGGGGCATGCCATCTTTTAAATGATTCACTGCAGGCGGTCATTCCGGCAATGTTTCCGATTCTGGAGGCCGACCTTGGTTTGACGTTTACGCAGCTCGGGCTGATTGCGTTTGCGCTTAATATTGTCGCGTCGGTGCTGCAGCCTGTTGTAGGGTTTATGAGCGATAAAAAACCGATGCCGTTCGCGTTGCCCTTCGGCATGACGAGTTCTTTCCTTGGCATGGCAGGGCTGGCGTTCGCGCCGGAATACTGGATGATTATCGTGTCAGTGATGTTTCTCGGCTTGGGGTCCGCGGTTTTCCACCCGGAAGGATCCCGCGTTTCGTTCATGGCGGCCGGACATCGCCGCGGCCTGTCGCAATCGATTTATCAAGTGGGAGGCAACTCGGGGCAGGCGCTGGCGCCGCTGATCAGCGCATTCATCCTCGTACCGCTTGGACAAAAGGGAGCCGCGTTGTTTCTTTTTGTTGCGGCGCTCGGCATTTTCATCCTGTCACGCATTTCGGTATGGTACAAAGCTGAGCTGGCACGCGAACGGGGCAAAGGCAGGAAAGTGCAGTTGTCGTCATTGCCGGAGCTGTCGAAAAAGCAGGTTGGCATCGCATTGGTGCTGCTGTTGGTCATTATTTTTGCGCGTTCGTTTTATGTCACGAATATGACGGGCTTTTATATTTTCCATTTAATAGAAGCGTATGGGCTGACAATCCAGAAAGGCCAACTTTATATATTTCTATTCCTGGCGTTGGGAGCGGCAGGGACCTTTTTTGGAGGGCCATTGGCGGACCGCATCGGGCGCAAGAATGTCATCGTCTTATCGCTGCTGGTGCCGATCCCACTTGCACTGGTATTGCCTTACGTTCCGTTAGGGTTAGTTATTGTACTATTGGCGTTCATTGGATTTTTCATCATGCTGAGTTTCTCGGTGACCGTCGTTTACGCACAAGAACTGGTGCCTAGCATGATCGGTACGATGTCAGGGCTGACGGTTGGCCTGGCTTTCGGTATGGGTGCAATCGGCGGCGTAGTGATCGGGATGTTGATGGACGCTATCGGAATTTATGAAACGATGGTGATTGTGTCCCTGTTGCCGATTATCGGACTGGTCGGGATGGCATTGCCGAAAGACCGGAAAGTCTCCGCTGCTTAACAGGGGAGACTCATTGAGGATTAAAAGGATGGAATGGAGTTTTAATTGATGAAAGAAAAAGAGGAAACAATCGGCTTAAAGCCATTTTTAGCCTTATTGATGTCGCTGAAGATTCCGAAAGGGGCATTGGCGTTCGGGCTGGCCGCAAGTTTGGTGACGACGCTAGTCGGACTGGCCGTGCCATTATTGACCAAAGACTTGGTGGACGGCTTCTCGCTCGATTCGCTGAGCGTGCCGCTGATGGTGGGTATCGGGGCGGCGTTTATCCTGCAGGCTATCATTAACGGCATCTCGATTTATTTATTGAGCAAAGTGGGCCAACGCATCGTTGCCGGATTGCGGGAACGCATGTGGATCCATTTAATCCGTTTGCGCGTAAGCTATTTCGACCAGCAGTCAAGCGGAGAGACGGTGAGCCGGGTGGTCAATGATACCGGTATTGTGCGGAATCTGATCACGGACCATTTCCCGCAATTTGTCACGGGCATCATTTCCATTATTGGCGCTGTCATAATTTTAGCGGTGCTGGACTGGAAAATGACCTTATTAATGATGATATCGGTACCGTTGACAGTGGCAATCATGATTCCGCTTGGCCGGCGCATGGCGAAAATTTCTCGCAGCCTGCAGGATGAAACGGCGCAGTTCACCGGGCACGTCCAGCAAACACTGAGTGAAATCCGCTTGATGAAATCATCAACTGCTGAACAAGTCGAAGAAAAGAAAGGCTTGCAGGGCATTGCGGGCTTATATGCAATCGGCATGAAAGAAGCGAAGATATATGCATTGATTGCGCCACTCATGTACTTGGCCGTCATGCTGGTTATTGTCATGATTTTGGGCTATGGGGGAATCCGTGTGGCAGAAGGGTCAATGTCGACGGGATCGCTTGTCGCATTCCTGCTGTATTTGTTCCAAATCATTGTGCCGCTCGCCACGTTCGCCCGTTTCTTTACCGAATTGCAAAAAGCGAAAGGCGCAACAGAACGAATCATCGGTATCTTAGAATTGCCGCTAGAAGAAGCGCAAGCCGGCACCGAAATGGACATCGCCGGAAAAACTTTGCGAGCCGACAAGGTCAGCTTTGCTTATGAAACAGGGGAACCGGTGCTGACGGAAATTTCTTTTGAAGCGCAGCCGGGCGAGATGATCGCTTTTGCAGGCCCGAGCGGTGGAGGGAAAACGACGGTGTTCAGTTTACTGGAACGCTATTACGAATCGGCTTCCGGCGAAATCACGATCGGCGGCATTGGAATCGGCAGCATTTCACTTGCATCCTGGCGTAGCCAAATCGGTTATGTATCGCAGGAAAGTGCCATGATGGGAGGCACCGTACGGGCGAATCTGACGTATGGATTGCCGGAGGCGGAGGCCATTCCGGACGAAGAGCTATGGCGTGTTTCGCGCATGGCTTACGCAGAAGGTTTCATCAATGAATTTCCGGACGGGCTAGATACCCAAGTCGGCGAGAGGGGCGTCAAATTATCGGGCGGCCAGCGCCAGCGGATCGCCATTGCGCGCGCCTTTTTGCGGAATCCTAAAATCCTCATGATGGATGAAGCGACAGCAAGCCTCGACAGCCAGTCGGAAGGCATTGTCCAGCAGGCGCTCAGCCGGTTGATGGAAGGACGCACAACATTCGTCATTGCCCATCGCTTGTCAACAATCGTTGACGCGGACAAGATTGTCTTTATTGAAAAAGGTCGCGTTACTGGTACCGGCACACACGAGCAATTGGCCGCATCGCACGCGCTTTACAGAGAATTCGCAGAACAGCAATTAACTTGAAATTCCCGCTTGACCTTGACGTAACGGCAAGGTGTAAAGTAGATGCATCAGGAGGTGGGCGTATGGAGTACACGATCCAAAAGCTCGCGCATATGGCGG
The DNA here is from genome assembly GCA_035468565.1 of Planococcus sp. (in: firmicutes). Classification (GTDB taxonomy): domain Bacteria; phylum Bacillota; class Bacilli; order Bacillales_A; family Planococcaceae; genus Planococcus. Next base: position 28,276 of record DATISS010000072.1, on the reverse strand, counting down.
GGGTCAGTACGAGGACATTGCGGTATTACGATGAAATCAGACTGCTCGAGCCGGCGCGGAAGAATTCCGCCGGCTACCGGATCTATGGGCGCAAGGAAGTGGACAAGCTTCAGCAAATCCTTTTTTACCGTGAACTTGGACTGGATCTCGGAAGCATCAAGGAAATCGTCAACAATCCGGCATTCGACGGGACGGCGGCTTTGCAAGCACACCGCCGTCAGCTCCTTGACAAGCGCGCGCAGCTCGACCGACTGATCATTAATGTGGAAGGGACAATTTCCGCAAGGGAAGGGACGATTAGCATGAGCGACAGCGAAAAATTCGAAGGCTTCAAGAAAGAATTGATTCAGGACAATGAGCAGCGCTACGGTACGGAAGTACGCGAGACATACGGTGACGATATCGTTGACCAGTCGAACGCCAAAATGTTTAATATGAGCGAGGCCCAGTACGGGGAATTCATGGGTACGGAAAAGAGGCTGCTGGCAAAACTCGCGGAAGCGATGAAAGCGGGCGATCCTTCGGGGGCAGCTGCGCAGGAAGCGGCTGCACTGCATAAAGAATGGCTCAACTTCACTTGGCCATCCTACAGCAAAGAAGCGCACGCCGGACTTGCACAGATGTATACCGATGACCCACGTTTTTCAGCCTATTACGAGAAGGTCCGGCCGGGGGCAGCCGAATTTCTGCGGGATGCTATTCTTATTTACATCGGGTTTCAGCAATAAACAAAAGTAAAAGGCAGTTCCGGTTTTTCCGGAGCTGCCTTTTACACTTTCTTAACAATCCTTAACATGAGCGATATTCTCACGCAACAAATCCCTGTTACAATTGCTGTAACTCGGATGCTTGCCGGTGAATTGCCTGATTCTAAAGGAGATGGTTGTATGCGCACAGGAAGAATGGAAGCGAATATTTCGATTAAAGTCATGTCATTCAATATTGCCCATGGCTTGGGTATGGACGGCATTGTGGATTTGGAAAAAACGGCATCGGTCATAGAAAACTCTTGTGCCCACGTTATCGGTTTGCAGGAAGTGGATCGGTTCTTCTCAGACCGAAGTTCGTTTATAGACCAAGTGGATTGGCTCAGCGAAAGGCTTGGGATGCATGTGGCATTCGGAGCAAACTTGGACATCGAACCGGCTGCAGCCCACCAGCCGCGACGCCAATATGGAAACGCCATTCTCAGCAAATACCCGATCAAATACTCGGAAAACCATTCCCTGACACCTGTCAAAAGCGATTTCGGCACGAATGAGCAACGCGGAATCCTGGAAGCGGTCGTGGAAGTGAAAGGCAAGCATATCCATGTATTCAACACGCACCTCGCTTTGAAAGAGGAAGAACTCAAAGTCAATATCGTTGAACTTCTTCATATTTCCGGCAAGCGCCATTTGCCGCGCATCGTGCTCGGTGATTTTAATGCACCGCCTCAGCATCCCCATATCAAGAAGCTCGATGGTCATTATTCGGACGCCTTTTTAAAGATGAAAAAAGGGGATGCCCACACGTATCCTGCACCTTACAGAAATGAAGAAACCGGGGAAGTCTTTAAACCGGCGACGCGGATTGATTATATTTTCTCCTGTTCACAGCTTGAAGTGATTCAAAGTGCAATCATGCATACCGATGTATCGGATCATTTGCCGATAGTAGCCGATTTTCTGTTGGTTCCAGCAAAAGTCGGGACCAAACAACCGGCAAAAGCGGTTCCCCAAAAAGTTTGATAAACAGCGCATCAGCATTTGTGCGAAAAACCGCCAGCATCGGCTAGATGCTGGCGGTTTTTTGTTATCGGTTGGTGATTGTTTCCGGATTCATATCGTGGTTCATCATGCGGTATGAAGCCATTTCTTCATATTTGGTGCCTGGTTTGCCGTAATTCGTATAAGGGTCGATCGATAAGCCGCCGCGCGGTGTGAACTTGCCCCATACTTCGATATAGCGGGGATCGAGCAGCTTGATCAAGTCATTCATGATGATGTTGACGACATCTTCATGGAAGTCGCCGTGGTTGCGGAAGCTGAATAAATACAATTTCAGCGATTTGCTTTCCACTAATTTTTTATCGGGGATAAAGCTCAAGTAAATCGTCGCAAAATCAGGCTGTCCAGTTTGCGGGCAAAGCGATGTGAACTCTGGGCAATTGAATTTCACGAAATAATCGCGGGTGTGCAGATTATCGATTGCTTCCAAGATATCCGGATCGTATTCGAATTTGTATTTCGTGTTTTGATTGCCGAGAAGTGCTAAGTGGTCCAATGTTTCTTCGTTGCGTCCTGCCATATGAAAAGGCCTCCTTCAAGTGTGTGGGCTTGAGAGAGGCCTATAAAATAAGGAAGAAGAACAAGCCAATTGCGTTTGAAGATGGCTGAATTCGTCGATCCATAGTTTTTTATAGAGGGTGAAATGCTATGAACCTCTCCCGTTGCCGGCTTATGAATTTTCAATAGCTCCACTCATAGTAAAAGACTTTCAGGGGGCTGTCAAATCCATTTTTCGGCCAGCGTCCGGGCATACTGTGAAAAAGGCGAAGCGGCGCCGCCGAAAACCCTGTCAGGTTTGATTTTGCTGAAAAAGGCAATATACAGAACAAGCAGCTTTTTGAGGAGGAATAACCATGACAGATGAACAGCTAAAACAATTACAGGCACAATTGAAAGAACAGAAACTAAAGCTTGAAGGGCGTATCGAACATAAAGAGGAATTTGAACGCACAGAGCTTTCCAATTACGACAATCATCCGGCAGACAATGCGACGGACCTATTCGACCAGGAACGCGGGATGGCGATCAATCAGTTTAAGCAGGAAGAACTGGATGAAACCTACGACGCGCTTGCCGCGATTCAAACGGGCACTTACGGAAAATGCGCTGTATGCGGAAAAGACATTCCGTTTGAGCGGCTCGAGGCTTTGCCGACGGCATTGACGTGCATCGATCATGCCCAGCATAACCTTGATATGACGACGCGGCCGCCAGAAGAAGATGTCATAGGCAGTTCGACTTCCCGCCCAGCGAAAAAAGACGACAGCCGGCTGCGCGATTATGAAGACAGTTTCGAGGATGTCCAAGATTTCGGCTCTTCCGACGGTCCCCAAGACCAACCTGGGAAACACATGGACGAATTCTACGACGATAATAAAAAATGATCGGCTGCATCCCTGCTTCTAAGAAGCGGGGATGTTCTTTTTATCGCCTTATTGACTAGCGGCAGGAGGTTGCCTAAAGTTAAGGAAATGTACATAAAGGAAGTGTCCGTATGGAAGAATTGGAACAACAGATTTACCGCCTTGAATGCAGCCACCTGAGACCCGAAGTGCGCAGCTCCAAAGAAAAGATCGGCACGGTGCTAGACGATGAATTTTTTGAAATCGGCAGCTCCGGATACATGATTTACCGCGCCGATATCGACAGCGATCATTCGCTTGCGACAGACCCATTGGCAATTTCCGATTTCCGGCTGTGCGAGCTCGGGCCGGAAGCGGTATTGACGACTTATACGATTGTCAATGAACAGAGCGGGCGCAAAACACTGCGCAGTTCGGTCTGGAAAAAGAGAGGGGTCGGCTGGAGATTATTCTTCCATCAAGGGACAGTTGCGGGGCAATAGTGTTTGAACAGGGGAAAAAGAGGTTATTTAATAGCTATATAGGTTGAAATCGGAAAACCGTTTCGGCCGTGTATATGGCTTTTTTTAGTGAAGGAGGAAAAAATAATGGAACATGCGATAATTTTATTCGATGGGGATTGCAATTTCTGCGACTCCAGCGTCCAGTTCATCATAAATCATGACCCTGCAGGTTATTATCAATTCGCATCACTGCAAAGCGACATCGGCAAAGAACTGAGCAGAAAACACGATGTACCGGCTGATGTAGATAGCCTGGTGCTGATCAAGGACGGTAAGGCCTATGCGAAATCAGAAGGTGCATTGATGATTTCAAACCATTTGACGGGCCTTTGGAAACTCGCTTATTACCTAAAGCCGCTGCCTCGTTTCGTTGGAGACGCAGCGTATGATGTGATTGCCAAAAACCGTTATAAAGTATTCGGCAAGCTTGACAGCTGCATGCTGCCACCGCCGCATATCCGCAAACGATTCTTGGATAAATGATAAAGAGCCGATGCGCATTGCGCTTCAGGCTCTTTTTTATGTCCATTTAAGGTTGTTCTTCAATGAAAGTTGAATATGCGCCAATATTGGCTGGCGATCGCATCGGACATCCAAGCAAGGCCTTTGCTTTCCGCTTGGTGGATTTCTTTCCAGCCATTTTCACCGCCCTTGCGCAAATAAACTTCGTGGTTCGGCGCCTGATCGTGCATGCCGGCAATGTCGTAATGGCTGTCACGGTAAAACCTTGCCGCAACGTCATAGTCGATGGTGGGCGAAGGGGTCAGCGGATTGCCTACACTATGGTGCAATTGGACCGTCACATTCCGGTCACCTTCTTCCACCTTCTCTAAATAGACATCGTCAGCAGAAGCCACATCGGCTTTCCGGAATTTCTTGCGCCAATCATAGGCGATGCTGATGCCGATATCTTTGGTGAAATTGAGGGCCGCTTCGCTGTCCTTCAAGTCGATGTTGAAGTTCACTTGCGTGCGATAATCAGACGCGTCGGCGTCGAATCCCCGGTCATCGCCTGAAAAATAGCGGTTGAATGACAAGAGATTAGGATTCAGCAAATAGTCATCGGGCAAAAAAGTGCTGTAGCGGAAATCCCATTTCAAGTTCTGGTCTTCGACATCCGTTGTCGGTGAACCCGATAGTAGGTAATCGGCAGAGGCTAATTCAAAGGTCAGCCGAAACTTTTCCATGGCCGCTTCTTCTTTGGAAGATTTTATATTGAGCAAGCCGAAAATGGAGGCTGCGAGTGATTTTCCTTTACTGAAAGCTGATTCGGATTGCTCAAGAGGCCGTTTGGCGCTTACTTGATACGTGTGCCCGATGTCTTTCGAAGCTCCGTAATCGGAGAATTGCGATTGTTCGGCCGTCCCGATCAATCGCCCATCCCGATAAATATCAAATTCCTGAAGCCCTTCAATGGCGCTCCAGGCCAATGCAGTTTTTGAATTTGAAACAATGGCAGTGACGGCTGCCCGCTCGAGGAGATTGTTGCAATCCTCTGCCCGGTTTTCAGTAGACGTCCGCATTTTGACACGTTCTTGGGTGTTTCCGGAAGCGTCGAGCCGTTCAAGCGTATACGTGTAAAGTTCCCCTGGCTCCAAGCCAGTGTCCTGAAAAGAATTTCCCGTGCCGGTATAGATGGTTTCGGCATTTCTTTGCACCTTGCAGGTGTCGCCAGTAGGGGTCCATTTAAACTCGATGATTGTATCTGTCTGATGCAGTAATTCGATTTCCAGGTTATCTTCTTTCGCATTCATCCACTTCAGCTCCTTAAAAGAGTATATAAGGCTATACCCGCTGGGTGAAACTCCTGAACATTTTCTTTGGGTGTCTGGAGCTTGCGGTATGAATTTGCAAAGCGCCGAAACAAATAGTATGTTTAAAAAAGAATCTATGACGGCATGCGGGTGCCGGCCGCTTGAAGGAGGAAGAGAAAATGTCTTTAACAGACATGAGAAAGCTGAGAAGCTTCCAGAATTTTGAGGAGGCTGCTGAGCACATCTTGTTTATGCTTAGCAAGCAGATGAACATCAATACTTTATTTATTGCGAAAAATGACGGCGTCACCAATAAAATTATCAAAGCGGTCAACACGAAAGAAGAACTGGTAAAAGAAGGCAGTTCAGCGCCTTTTGAGCAGACTTTTTGCAGCCTGAGCGTCAGTTACGGCGATGCGCCATTGAAAATCGGCGATATATCAAAAAGTGAAGCTGCCGGGAAGCTTAAGATCGCTCCCCAATTCAACAACGGCTCTTTCATGGGGATTCCGGTTTATTATGAAAACGGCGATGTCTATGGCACGATTTGCGGACTGGATAACCAGCCGTTCGACTTTACAGAAGAACATCAGCAGTCGTTTGAAATGATGTCGGCGCTTTTGACGTATGTATTGGAGCTCGAGAAAGCGAACGAAGAAATCCAGTCGCTCTCCTCTCCGCTCGTGCCCGTTACGAAAGGTCTTTCCATCTTGCCGGTAATCGGCCATATCACTCCCCGGCGTGCACAGGCGATCATCGAGGATGTGCTGGAGAAATGCAGCGGGGAAATGGATTATTTAATCATCGATGTTTCGGGCGTCACCCACCTCAATTCGGAAGTGGGCAAGCATTTGCTGATGCTTGTCAGTGCATTGAAAATTATTGGTGTCATGCCTGTCATTACTGGGATACAGCCATTCATGGCGTTAAAAGTGCCACATTTCGCAGCGGCTTTAAAAGGGGAAATTATCGAAGCGAACCTTGAGACCGCGTTAAGAAAGCTCGGCTTCGTGCTGAAAAGAGAAGGCAAATAAAAAAGTGGATCGGGCCAATGCCCAATCCACTTTTTTATTTTTCTTTGTCAAAAAAAACATGGCGGATTTGCCAGGAGTCGCTGATTTCCAGCAGGCCGAACGAGTACTGGGGCTGGCGCCGCTTGTCCGTAGGGGAACCTGGATTGAAAAGCGTTACGCCGCCCGCATCACGCATGACGGGGATATGAGAATGGCCAAATACGATGATGTCAACATTGTCGTCAGCGAATGCGTCAAACGCCCGCTGTTCCGTTGTGCTGCGGATGCCGTCGCCATGGATGACGCCAATCTTTAAGCCTTCAATTTCGAAAATCTTCTTCTTGCCAAACCGTTCAAGAATATCCCAGGGGTCGACATTGCCAGTGACTCCGTCCGTTTCCGCGTAAGCTGACAATTCGTAAAAGACATCCATCGTCTGCCAATCCCCGGCGTGGATGATGAAATCAGCTGTCTGGCATTCATCGACCAACGCCTGCGGCAGTTTTTTGGCGCGGAAAGGAATGTGCGTATCCGATACAATGACGATTTTTTTCATGTGAAAGCCTCCCATAGAATGGATTTCTTACACTTTACCAAAAGAGCGGTGTTCAAGCCATTGATTATAAAAAGGGAAAGCGGCAAAATAGAAGCAAGTGATTAAGAAGGAAAAAACAAGGAGGCAACGAGATGACAAGTAAAAGAAAAGTCAGCTGTTACATTGCCGCAAGCCTGGATGGCTACATTGCGACAAAAAACGATTCGTTGGACTGGCTATTCAAGGTGGAGATGGACGGGGACGCAGGGTATGCCGACTATATCGAAACGATCGATACGGTTGTCATGGGACGCCGCACTTATAACTGGTTGATGGAACATGAGAACGGCCAGTACCCATACCCCGATAAAAAATCATATGTATTCTCCAAATCGGCGTCGGGTGCCGATGAACATGTCACGTTCACCGATGAAGCTATTCCTGCCTTTGTTGAGCGACTTCGGAAAGAGCCTGGAAAAGGCATCTGGGTCATTGGCGGAAGCCAATTGCTACACGCTTTTCTGAAAGAGCGGCTTATCGATGAACTCGTCATTACGATTGCACCGGTGCTGATCGGTGATGGAATCCCACTTTTTCAAGCGATGGATATGGAGACAGAGTTCACTTTATTGAGCGCCAAACAAACCGGCCAATTCGCCCAGCTGCATCTTGTCCGGAAATAATGTAGCTTTTCAGGCTGTCGAGAGATTCTCGACAGCTCTTTTCATTGCGCTTCAACTCACTTTCATGTCCCGAAGCTAGCACAGCGTCACTTTGACGCTCGTATCGGTGATTCTTTCATATGTCACTTCAAGTAATTTGTCAAAAATCTATTGGATAAACATGGAAATGCTTCCTCGGGACATTTTGTGTGATAAGTATTCGCTTTAAAGCAGAGCAATTCCTTTTTAATAATGCCTCATTTAAGGCTTTTGTCACATAAATATTGCAAAAATGGTAGAAAATTGTCTCTCTTCAAAAATGCTCATGACTTTTGAACGTTCCAAATGTTTGAAATTAAGTAGGTCTGTCGGGTTTCTTCCTTTAATGGCAATCTTTATACTGAATGGGAGGGATTGTCTAACTATTTCCTAAACAGAAAGGGGAGAAAACATGAAGATTTTCAAGACGCTTGTATTTGGATTATTAACTTTGTTCTTTTTGAGTTTTTCTCAAACCGACGCACAAGCCCATGCGCCGGATTTGCATACGGGGATCAGCGGCAATGAAGTGTCCGCTCTTCAGAGCAAGTTGAACAAACTGGGATATTTCACAGCTAATCCAACTGGCTACTACGGTTCTGTGACTAAAAACGCAGTTATTCGATTTCAACGTGATTTCGGCATTCCGGCAACCGGCTTTACCGGCCCGATGACGCGGGGCGAATTGAAAGAAGTAGAGATGTTGGCGCGTACCGTCTACGGCGAAGCACGCGGTGAAAGTTATACCGGCCAGGTGGCTGTAGCCGCTGTCGTTTTGAATCGCGTGTCTTCAAGCAAGTTCCCGAACTCTACATACAATGTCATTTTCCAGCGCAATGCGTTTACCGCAGTGAGCGATGGCCAATACCGGTTGAACCCGAACTCAACGGCCTATAAAGCGGCACGGGCGGCGATGTTGGGATCAGATCCATCCGGCGGCGCGACCTATTATTACAATCCTGCCGGTGTCACAGATTCATGGATCTTTTCACGCCCAGTCATCAAGAAAATCGGCAAGCATTACTTTGCTAATTAATAAAAAATAGAAGGGCTGGAAGTTCCAGCTGATAGGCTGCCGAGAAAAATCGGCGGCTTTTTTTTAAGCTTTACATTCGGAAACAAGGAATGTTCTGTGCTGGGATAACTTTTGCCTGGTTGGAACGTATATAATGAAGACAGAATGAATGGAAGGCGGAAAAAAGATGACTGATCATACACAAGGCGGACTGCCGCCAAAAACCTGCAGCATTGAACGCTTGGTAACAAACGAAAAAGATGTGCAAAAAGTGCTGGCAGGCTTGAAAACAGCGACGCGGCGTAATGGCCGTTATGCGGATATCGGAGAAGTGATGGTGTTGGAAGGGCGCGAATTCACCGTGGAGCAGGTCTATGCGGAAACACTCGGAGACTTGGACGACAAGAAGGCGCGCCAGGAAGGCTTTGATAGCGTTGAGAACTATAAGCAATCTATTTTGAAATTCCATCCGGGGATGCCATGGCTTCCTGAAATGGGCGTCTGGGTCCATGAATTTAAAGAGACACAAAAATAGTTAGTATGTATACCGTCATTTTATTTCTCCACATATTCAGTGCGATTTTATCGATTGGCCCTTTTTTTGTGCTGCTCCCGTTGGTGAAGCGGATGGATGGCGCGGAGAATGCCGTCTTGCAGTCACAGATTGTCACTTTCAGATCAGCTGTCCGGCTCGTCAAACACGCTGGTCATGTGCTGGTGGCCACTGGTGTCTTGCTCATATGGCAAAGCGGCTGGGCGTGGACAGATTCTTGGATCGTCTTGACGCTAGCGGTGATGGTGGGTTCCGTTTTCTTTCTGGCGCGTGCCTTTAAGCCGGTACTGCGGAAATTCGAGGAGCCGGGCGCAAACCGCGAGGCATTGCTGCGCGAGCTGAGCCGGTCGATCTGGCTTTATATTCTCCTGCTGGCATTGATGTTGTGGCTGATGGTGGCGAAACCCGCTTTCTGGTGAATGGCGAAAAAAGACAGTGCCTGGTGCGAATTCGCATCAGGGACTGTCTTTTTATATTTGCATCTTTCATTAGCCTTTTACTGCTCCGGCAGTCATGCCGGCAACAAAAAAACGCTGCAGGAATACGTAAGCGATGACCATCGGTGCTGAGGCGATGATGACCCCGGTGAACAGCATTGGATAGTTTGTCGAATACTGCCCTTGGAACTCAAGCAATGCAAGGGGCAAGGTTTTATACGCATTATCCGTGATGAACAGCAGCGGATAAAGCAGATCGTTCCAATGCATCACGAAGAGGAAAATGGCGGTTGCCGATAAGGATGGCAAGGACAGCGGAATGGCAATTTTCGTGTACATTTGCCAATTTCCGGCACCGTCGATTGTAGAAGCTTCAAATAATTCCTTCGGCAAAGTTTTCATGAAGCCGGTGAGGATGAATACTGCTATCGGCAGCGTGGATGAGATGTTGACCAAAATCAGTCCCACCAGGCTGTTCGTCAACCCGAAATCGAGCATCAGCGAATACAGCGGCACCATAATCACCTGCGCGGGCACCATCATGCCGAGCGTGAACAATATAAACAAGATGTTGCCGATCCAACTATTGAGCCGAGTGATGCCATAAGCGATCATCGATGCGAAAAGTAAGGTCAGTGTGACGGAAAAAAGTGTTACGATTGTACTGTTTAGAAAGTAGCCGGCCATGGTTTGTTCTTGGAAAATCGCAATGTAATTATCAAACTTGATGCCGCCTTCAGGAAAGCCAAGGGGATTGGCGAATGTCTCCTGAAGGGTTTTGACTGACGTCAGCATTACGACCAATAACGGAATCAAAATTAACAAAGCATAAACGATGAGGGAAAACTTTCGGAAAAGCACACTGTTTTCCTCCTTTCATTAATAAGAGACCCGATCCGATCGCAATGCTTTAAATTGCAGAAACGTGATAAAGGCGATGATGATCATGAAAATGACGGAAATTGCGCTGGCATAGCCGAATTGATAGCCTTCGAACGCAACGCTATAGATATAGGTGGCAATGATTTCTGTCGAATAATTCGGTCCTCCGCCAGTCATTGCAAACACCAAGTCGAACGCTTTGAATGACTGGATGGTCGTATATGCGACGACAATGGTCGCAGAAGGCGCAAGCAACGGCCAAGTGACTTGGCGGAACGTCTGCCATTTGCTGGCCCCTTCAATTTTTGCCACTTCATACATTTCCTGTGGAATCGCCTGCAAACCGGCAACGAAGATGATTAGCATCTGGCCCGCATGGAACCAGACCTGCGTAATCGCCAGCGAGTAAATGGCGATGTTGGCATTTCCAAGCCAGTTTTGCGCCAGGAAATCCAGGCCAATCGTTGATAGGCCGCGATTCAGGATGCCAAGGGACGGGTCGTAGATAAACGCCCAGATGAACGCCACGGATACGGAAGACAGGATCGTCGGGAAAAAATACAAAGCACGCAGGAAAATAGTGGTTTTTGTATTTTTCAACATGATCAAGGCGAATGCCAATGCAACAATCGTTTGGAAAATAACGACGACAAACATGAATTTTAAGTTATTGCCAATGGTTTTCCGGAAAATCGAATCCGCTGTGAAAGCACGCTGATAATTGTCGATGCCGATAAATTGAAACGCGTCACTGAAGCCGTCCCAGTTTGTGAAAGAATAGAATAATGCGCTAACCGTCGGATACAGGAAAAAGACACTGTATAAGAGAAGGCCAGGCAAGAAAAATAGATAGATGGATTTGGGTGTTCTCATAATCTCATTCCCTGTTTTCGTCTACGATTTTTTGGGCAGCTTCAGCTGCAGCTGCAGGTTCTTCCCCGCCCAGGACGTTTTCAATCGAGCTGAGCACGGCCGCTTCGATTTGCGCGTTGGTGATCAAAAAGCGCGGCTGGAATCGTGTTTTCTTCTCGTCAATCCAATAAGCAGTATTTTTCAGAGCTTCTGATTCATAAGTGACATCAGTAACCGTCAAATGTTGGCCAGTTTCGTTTGCGTATTTTGATGCAACTTCAGGTTGGCTCAGAAACTCGATGAATTTCTTCGCTTGCTCTTTCTTCTCAGACTTGCTGTTGACTGCGAGCATGAAAGTCGCGGTGTTGATGCCTTCGTAGACAACTTCACTTTCTTCTACTGTAATTGGCGCAAGCAAATCCAATTGCAAGTCAGGATTCAGTTTCAAGAGGGAAGCCATATGGTAAGAGCCAGTCGCGATCATGGCCGCTTCTTCATTGGCCACCATCGACATGGCGGCATCCGCATTGGTGCCTAAGGCATTTTCCTGGATATAGCCTTTATCCGCCAGCAATTTGAAGTCTTCAAGGGTTTTGACCCACCATTCGTTGGTCAATGACTCTTCGCCGCTTTGGAGTTTGGCAAATATCTCCTCGTCAGGGGCATTGTTCATCATCATGCTGTTCATGAATTGGTTTGGACCGATGTCCGCTCCAGGGAAGGCAATCGGCGTGATGCCGTTTTCAAGCAATGTATCCGCCATTTCTTGGAACTCTGTCCAACTTTTCGGGGCTTCCAATCCCAGCTCATCGAACATGCCTTTGTTGTAAACTGGCATATTGAAGACGAGCTGATAAGGGACGGCGTATTGCTTGCCGTCTTTTTGGCCAACTGAAATGAGGTTTTCATCAAAGTTAGCAATGAATCCCTCACCGCTCAAATCTTCAAACAAGCCGGCGCTTTGAATCGACTCAAATTGGGCGCCTGGGAACGATGTAAAGACATCTCCTGTCGCACCGTCTGCGAGCATCCGTTGAGCAGTTCCCTGGTATTGGTCGGATGGATAGATGTTCATTTCCACCGTGATGTCAGGGTTAGCGCTTTCAAACTCAGTGATGATTTCATCGAGGACGGCTTTATCTTCTCCACGCCAATGGATAAAGCTGATTTTTGTCTTGTCGCCGGAATCTCCGCCGCTTTCAGTGTCTTCCCCGCCGCTTTCGCCGGCACAGCCGGACAGTATCAGCAGTAAAATTAAAGATGCGATTGCTAAAAACCAATGTTTTTTCATCTTCTTGTTGCCCCCTTATTCAGTTAATGGAATCGCTTATTATTAGATTACCTTAAAATGGCTCTCAGAAACAGAATTATCATATTATTTTGCTTTCAGTTGACAAAGGCGGCTGAATTTCATAAGATAGGGTCAACCTTTTTGTACGGAATAAGGCAGAAGATGCCGTATGGGCATCGCCGAAGTACAGCTGAGTTGAGCATAGTTGAGTAAATCGCCGAATAAGAAGAGTAGCATGCGAAAGCCTCTCAAAGAGAGCCAGTGTTAGGTGGGAACTGGCGGGGCGCGCATGTGAATGGACTTATGAGTGGCCCCTTGAAGTTGGAGTAGGGAGGCCCGTTTCCCCCGCGTTACTGGGGGCAGAGGAAAAGCTGGTTCAGCTTTGACATGAGGTGGCACCGCGGTTAATCCGCCCTCAGCAAGGGATATCCCTTGCTGAGGGCTTTTTTGTATTAGCCGAGGGGAAGATCGACAAGCAGAGGAGATGAGCAGAGATGAGAATGAAAAAGATCGAAGGAGATTCATTGACGCCGATTGCGGTGTTCAACCGTTTAGAAGGACCGCGCAAATGCCTGTTGGAAAGCTCGCTGAAAACGACGGCTACTGGCCGCTATTCTTTCATTGGCGCAGATCCTTCCAAGGCTTATATCGGAGAAGGAGAAACGTTGAGAGAAGTGGATTTCAGGACTGGCAAGGAAACCTTGCACACCGGAAAACCGCTGGAACTATTAAAAACGCTGATGCCGGTGCACGAAGCGGCTATCGAAGGGCTACCTTTTACGGGCGGAGCGCTCGGCTATATCGGCTATGACGCAATTGGTGTCTATGAACCCGTCAAGGCAGCCGTGGAGAACAGCTTGCAGATGCCGGATATCCATCTCCAGCTTTACGAAACGATCATCGTTTTCGATCATGTAAAACATGATGCTACGATTATTTCATTTGAAGATAAAGTCGAAGAAATCGAAGCGCAGTTGCGGGAGCCGGAAGCGGAGGAATCGGAAATGCACCAACCGCCGTTGGCATTCAGTTCAAAGGTCGATGCCGAAGCATTCCGCAAGCAGGTCGAACAGGCGAAAATGCATATCCGGAAAGGCGATGTCTTCCAAGTGGTGCTGTCTCAGCGTCTGTCGGCGACGTATGCGGGAAATGCCTTCCAGCTATACCGCAAGCTGCGCAAACAGAACCCGTCGCCTTACCAATTCTTCATTGATTTTGACAGCTATGCGGTCGTGGGCGCTTCACCGGAAAGCTTGCTGACGGTCCGCGGCGGCCATATGATCACGAATCCGATTGCCGGGACACGCAAACGCGGACGTACAGAAGCGGAAGACGCTGCACTTGCTGAAGAGCTTGCCAATGATGAAAAAGAGCAGGCGGAGCACCGGATGCTCGTGGACCTTAGCCGCAACGATGTCGGTAAGGTAGCCGCGGTCGGTTCGGTGAAAATTCCGAAATACATGGCAATCGAACGGTACCAGCACGTCATGCACCTCGTTTCAGAAGTCACAGGGGACCTCGGCAATGCGATGCACCCGCTCGACGCACTCGTCTCGTGCCTGCCTGCAGGCACGGTATCAGGAGCTCCAAAAGTCCGGGCGATGCAATTGATTCAGCAGTTTGAAAGGGAGCGCAGAGGCGTCTATGGCGGAGCGGTCGGCTATATCGGTTTCAACGGGAATTTGGATGTGGCGCTCGCAATCCGCACATTCGTCGTCAAAGATGAAAGGGTCCACGTACAGGCTGGAGCGGGCATCGTCCATGATTCCGACCCGCAATTGGAATACGAAGAAACGCTTCATAAAGCGCGTTCCTTGACGGAGGTGTTTGGATGATTCTGCTAATCGATCATTTTGATTCATTTACGTATAACATTTACCAAGCGGTGGCTGAAGCGGGCCAAGAGGTCGAGGTGGTGCGCTATGGCGTGCTCAGTACCGAAGAAATCATCGCCAAACGGCCATCCGCGATTATCTTGTCACCCGGGCCAGGCCATCCGGACGCTTTGCCGGAATCAATCCGGCTCATCCACGCGGTCCATGATTCCATACCGATCCTTGGCGTGTGCCTGGGCCATCAGCTGATTGGAGCCGCTTTTGGCGGGGAAGTCGCTGAGGCGCCGGCAATCAGGCACGGAAAAGTATCCGACATTGAGCATAACGGAAGAGGCCTCTTCAGCGGGCTTCCGGAGCCGCTTCCTGTGATGCGTTATCATTCGCTGGCATTGCGCGCGGAAACGGTGCCGGACTGCCTGGAGGTGCAAGCGACAGCTCTTGATGACGGCTGCATCATGGCAGTCAAGCATAAAAGTTATCCGGTTTATGGATTTCAATTTCATCCAGAGTCAATCGGCACACCAGCCGGAGCGGACCTGGTGAAAGCATTTCTGGAAAGGATCAAAGAAAAAACAGCCATTCAATAAAGCAAAAGGCGGTCCGGGAGTTATTCCGGACCGCCTTTATTTACTTTCGGACGACAGGCAATGTGCAGCAGCGGAAAGCGCCGCCGGATTTGATGATTTCGGAAAAGTCGGTTTCGATGACGTGGAAGCCGTGTTGCCGAAGCTGTGCGTTTACTGCGCTGTTCTGCGGCTGGCTGAAAACGCGTCGTTCGCCGATTGACAAAACATTCACACCCAGCGCAAATTGTTCTTCGCGGTTGACGGGGATCAATGTGTAGTGTCCCGCGAGCATGGCGGCAGTTTCGCTGCTCAATGCTTCCGGAAAAATCAGCGCCTCAGTCGGCGACAAAATATTGAAGACGCAATCCAAATGCAGATAGCGTTCGTCGAAATGGACCGGAATGACCTCGAAAGAAGGAAGCTTTTCTTCGAGCTCCCGGATCGCCTTTTCTGACGTCCGGCTGCTGACGCCGACGAAAATCGTATTCTGGTCGATTAGGACATCGCCGCCTTCTACGCGGTGGCTGCCGAGGGAATGGAACCGGATTTGGCGCTTGGCCAGCCATTTCTGCAATTCATCTTCTTCCCCTTGGCGGATGGAAGCGGCCATATCGCCGATGAACACCGTATCTTCTATCGTAAATCCGATGTCGCGTGTGAATACTTGTTCCGGGAAATGTTCGTCCGGCTCGAGCATCGCAGTTTCGACTCCATTTTCCTGCAGCGCGGCGACAAATTGGCGATGCTGGGACATCGCCCGCCCAATGTCTATGTTTTCCTGCTGATAGCGCTTTTGCACATCGTTGATGATTTCTTTGATTTCCATGTATTCAGGTGGACACATCAGCACAAGGCGAAGCGGATCATATTCGCTTCTGCACCAGGCAGAAGGTGTTTCTTTTGCGTGAGATGACATAACGGGTTCCTCCCCAAAAAGCTCTTTGATAAAGTACCATTCCCTAATGAAATAACGCTTAAAACATTAATCGAAGCATCGCCATCCGGAAGGGCGCAGCCAACATTATTGAATAGAAAAAAACCCCAGCATAGGATTTATGCTGGGGTTTGAAGTATGCTATTTCTCTTGCTCTTGGTAAAACACTTTCTCAACGTTGTATTTCGCTTTGTGGGCGTTGATCAAATATGTTTCGTAGATGTCGCGCTCCATCGGATCTTCGACGATGGATACCGTGATGCGGTAAACTTCATCGCGGTGGTTTTTTAGCGGTGATACATTGTCTTCGAAATGCTTTTTAACACGCTGGCGAAGTTTGCGGGCTTTGCCGACAAACAATAAATCTCCGCTGTGGTTAAAGAACTGGATGATGCCGCCTTTGTCGCGCGGAATCTCATACAGGTCGATAAAGCCGTAAAGCGGTTTGATGACGGCCTCGTCGCCGGTGATTTCCTGTTTGCGTTGTGTGATTGTCACATCCGCCTTTGGTGGTTGAATATTAATCATACTTATCACGTCCTCTATTATCGTATTGCTTATATTACCACAAAAAGGCGCAGAAATCCATGGGATCTTTTCTGCGCCGGTGTCAAAGTATGTTAGAGGGAATCGAGTTCCGCTCCCGCTGCATTGCTGCCTTGGAGCACCTCAAAAGTTTTCCGGTAGGTGTTGGGGCGATCCAGCACCTCCACCAGTATGTGGGCAACATCCGCCCGCGGGATCGAACGGTCGCCGATGGATGTGAATCCAGCAGCAGACACTTCAATGTGCGCTGTTTTTTCTTCATTGGAAAGGGCACCTGGGCGGACAATTGTATAATCCAAGCCAGTTGCCTGGAGAAGATCGTCAGCGGTGCGTTTAGCCACCAAATAGGGCTTCATTTCTTCGCCGCCGGAATCCGGATCTGCAGAACCCATCGAGCCGAGCTGGACAAAGCGCTTCACGCCTTTATCCGTTGCATATTTTGCTGCTTTCGCGGCACCCCATAAATCGATTGTGAGGGTTTTGTCGGCGCCTGTTGAAGGGCCGGACCCTGCGGCGAAAATGACGGCATCCACGTTATCGAATGCCGAACTGAAATCTTTTTCGAGATCGCCGATGACCACGTCAGCCGCTCCCAGTTCCTTAAGATGCGCAGCTTGCTCCTCTTTTCGGACAAGTGCAATGGCGTCATGCGGAGAATCGGATAATTCTTTTACAATGTGCCGGCCTACTTGACCGTTCGCTCCAATTACCAATACTTTCATTTAGGTTCCACTCCTTCTGTAATATGCGTCTTTTACGAGTATTCCCTAGGCCGCTCAGGGTAAACGGACATTTTGTGAAGGAATAGTGAAATGCACACCATTTTTTTCGGCTTAAGCTATCCAAAAAACCGCAGACAGGCTAAAATAAGGGAATGGAGGTGTTTATAATGGATTTTGCAAATTTTAGTTTTCATGCAATACAAGACCCGACCGGCATCATGGTAGGTAACCGGTATGAATTTTTGGTGGATGTTGAAGTTGATGAAGATGACGAGCTGTATACAGCGGGTGGCCTTGAGCTGCGTGTAATATTAGCGGTTGACGACGATGGCGCTCGAATCGCGCATTATAATTTTGTAGATAAACTTTCCAAAGAAATTTTGGAATTCGGTCTTGAAGAAGACGAAGAGCAAGAAGTCCTCGCGTTCTGCAAGGATAAGTTATAAGAAAAGCGTTAAAAAAAGCCCCCCGGCCTATTGGCCGGGGGGCTTGATCATTAAATTTTCACGTCAATTTCAGCATCTTTTTTCAACTCTTCAATCCGTTTCGATACCGCTTCTTGCGATTTTTCCTGTTCGAGCGACTGGCGGATCATCGGCTCCATTTCTTCAAAAGGCGGTGCTTCCTCTTCTGATGTCGATTTGAATTGGTCGTAAGCTGCTGCCAATTCCTCGTCCGTGATTTCTTCGGTTTTCAATTCTTTGGCAACATACGCTTCGTACGTAATCTGCTCACTGAGCTGTTGTTCAATGTCTGCCATCGAATAGCCGCTTTGTTCAAGCGCCTCGTTCATGGCGTCTTCACTTTCAAACTGGCCCTTAATTTCTTCAAGGCGTTCTTTTACTACGGCGTCGTCGGTTTTATGACCTTTAGCCGCAGCATCTTGAAGGATCAGTTTATTGCCGACAATGACGTTGACGGCTTGGTCTTTCACCGTTTTGGCGTTTTCTTCTTCCGCTACGTCAGTTCCTTGTGTCGCCATTGAGGTTTCTAACTGGCGTGCCACACTATTATAGACATTGCCCAATACTTCTTCGTCATTCACCACGACTACGACATCTTCCTCGGCCGGCAAATCAAGCTTTGTCTCTTGCCCGGAAGCTTGCTCTTCCGTCGCTTTTGCTGTATCTTCTTTCGGTGCAGTTTCTTCATTATCTGAACATGCGCCAAGCACAGCTGCAAGCAGCAGGGGCGCAAATACGAACTTCATTTTCTTGATCATGTAGGAAAAACTCCTCTTCACTTTGTCTCGTTACAGTTAACCATATTTAACAGCAGGTTACAAATAGTTAGGTGCTGCAGGCAATGGAAACCGCCAATTCTGTATAATGGAAGCAGCGCTAGAAAATAGTTGATTGGGGATAGTGAATTGAGCAGATACTTCACCCGTGCCACCGGTTTATTGGTTTTTCTCGTGCTCATTTGGGGCGCCAGCTGGTCGATTTACAAAATGGCGCTCGATTATACCCCACCGATCCTGTTTGCCGGTGCGCGCTCATTTTTAGGCGGGCTGCTTTTAGCGCTTGTCTTGCTGCCTACATGGAGACGCATAAGGTGGCGGGAGAATTGGCAGGCATATTGCATTTCCGCTTTGTTCAATGCGGTGCTCTTCTACGGGTTGCAAACTACAGGGCTAGAATACTTGCCAGGCGGACTGTTTTCGGTAGTAGTCTACTGCCAACCGGTCCTGATCGGTGTTTTCGCTTGGCTGTGGCTGGGCGAACAAATGACCATTTTGAAATTCACGGGGCTCTTGGTCGGTTTTTTCGGCATATTGACAATCAGCGCTGACAGCTTGACGGGCGCGATTTCAGTGGTCGGCATAGTGATGGCGCTGTTGGCGGCGCTCAGTTGGGCGCTCGGCGTCATCTATGTGAAAAAAGTGGGCAGGCGCGTTGATCCGATGTGGATGGTTTCGCTGCAATTCCTGATTGGTGGTGCAGTACTGCTTGCTGGAGGGAGCGTTTTTGAAGATTGGTCTGACATCACGTGGAACCTGCCTTATCTCATCGGCCTTGGATTCGGTGCGACCTTGGGTGTACCGATTGCCTTTGTCATCTATTTTCACTTGATGAATAATGGCGAGGCCAGCAAGGTAGCGGCCTTCACATTTTTGGTACCGCTTATTGCCGTCCTGGTCGGTGCTTTATTTATGGATGAAGAAGTTACCAATACACTCGCAGTGGGGCTTTGTTTAATCATTCTCAGCATCTACTTGGTCAATAAGCGCCCTCGCAGGCATCGGCTGACCTAGCTTTTTGAAAGGCATTCAAGTAATTTTAGGTGCCGCAAGAGCCCAATGACTGGTATAGTTATAATTGTATTTAAAGAAACATTCACACAATGGAAACTCATCATCGGGAGGCGCTCAAGTGAAAATCAGAAAAAATATTTTACCACGTAAAACTTTGGATACGATCCAGCCCTATTCGCCGGGCAAACCGATTTGGGAAGTCCAGAAAGAGCTCGGCTTGGACCGCGTCATCAAATTGGCATCAAACGAAAATCCGCTTGGCCCTTCTCCGAAGGCAGTAGAAGCGATCAAAATGAGCTTGTCGGAATTGAACCGTTACCCCGATGCCGATGCTACGGCTTTAAAAACGGCCATCGCCGAGCAATACGGTGTAACAACGTCGCAAATCATCCCGACGAACGGTGCGGACGAATTGATAACACTCGTTTCGGAAGCGTTCTTGGAACAAGGGGACGAAATCATCGTACCGTCGCCTTCATTCAGTGAATATGATTTTGGCGCACACATCATGGGCGCGAAAGTGGTGCCGGTGCCATTCGCGGAGAACTTCGAGTTTGACGTTGATGCCATTCTGGCTGCTGTCACGGATAAAACCAAAATCATCTATATTTGCACGCCGAACAATCCGACCGGTACGATCATGGCTAAAGCGGATATCGAAAAAGTGCTCGATGCTGTGAACGACATCCTGATCGTTATTGACGGGGCTTACAGCCACTTTGCCGATGTGCCGGAATACACAGAAGGCGTTGAATTCGCAAAAGCCGGCCATCCGGTCATCGTGCTACAGACCTTCTCGAAAATTTACGGCATTGCGGGGCTGCGTGTCGGCTTCGGCATTGCACCGGAAGAGATCATCCAGTCGGTCCTGAAAGTGAAAGAGCCATTTAACGTCAATGCGTTGGCACAAGCAGCCGCCACGGCTGCTATCACGGACACCGAGCACGTGCGCGCTTCCCGTGAAGCCAATAAAGCAGGCCGCGAGCTCTTCTATAAAACGTTTAAAGAACTCGGCTTGAAGTATACCGAAAGCGAAGCGAACTTCGTTTTGGTTGAAGTCGGCCCGAACGGTGAGGAAATCTATAAAGCCCTCATGGCGCAAGGCGTTATTGTCCGCTACGGCAAAACGTGGAGCTTGCCGGAATTTATCCGCGTTTCGGTCGGTACACCGGAAGAAAACAGATTCTTCATTGAAGTATTGAATGGCTTATTGGCCAAACAAGCCTAAATTGGCGGCGCTGAATCCTTTTTGGATTCGGCGCCGTTTTTCTCTTTTTTTTAATGCCATACGCCGGCCATTTAGTTTATCAGCAGCAAAAAACGGGAAAATTTATAGGATAAAGCAAGTTATGGAGGATGGCTGACATGCGATACGATTGTGTAATAATCGGAGGCGGGCCCGCGGGCTTGAACGCCGCTTTGGTGCTTGGAAGATCGAGGAGGAAAACATTGATTTTCGATGACAATCACGGCCGCAACCTGGTGACCCGTGCATCCCATGGGTTTATCACCCGGGATGGCATCCAGCCATCGGAATTTAAACGGCTGGCGTATGAAGAGGTCGCCAAATACGATTGTGTCGAGCTGAAGAAAGAACGGATTGCCGATATCGAACATGTGACAGACACCCATTACAGGCTGACGACGGCAAAAGGGGCAGTCTACCACAGCATCAAAGTCCTGCTTGCGACAGGACTGAAAGAAGAGTTGCCCAACATACCGGATATTGAAAATTATTACGGCACCAGCTTGTTCAGTTGCCCTTATTGCGACGGCTGGGAACTTCGGGACCAACCCCTTGCGGTCATAGCAGATAAGAATGTATTTGAAATGGCGAAGAAAATCTTTACATGGAGCAGGGATTTGGCGGTTTTCACGGATGGGGAAGGGCGGCTTGAGCTGGAAGACCGCGATAAGCTGGAGGCAAAAGGGATTGTCGTGTACGAAGACGTTATCGACGGCCTTGAAGGGGAAGATGGCCAATTGCGCAGCGTCCGCCTGGAAGACGGCACCCTGATTGACCGAAGCGGCGGATTTGTCACGCCACGCTGGAGCCATGCAACGCCATTTGCTAAAAAGCTCGGCTGCAGATTGAATGCCTACGGTGGCATTCTGACGGACGGCTATGGCCGCACTAATGTCTGGAACGTCTATTCCGCGGGTGACGCGTCATTGATTGTCCCTTCACAACTCATCATCGCTGCAGGTGAAGGAAGCGCTGCCGCAATCGGGATAAATGGAGATCTGACTAACGAATATTTCGACACCGAGTTCCACGAAGAAGAAGACGATGAGTAGTACGGTTTGTCGGCCCGACTTGATTGCGCATTGCGCAAGGGGTGCGTTAAACTTTATAAAAAAGTACCCGAGGAGGCGGATTGGCATGTCGGGGTTATTGTCATCAATCGTTTATATCGATACGGAAAGGTTCATCGAAGCGGGAGAGATGCGAATTGTCCAGACGGAATACCGTCTTCAATTATTTGAAGATGAAGTGGTCACCTCAGCATCAGTCTTCAAGCTGCCGAACGTCTGGGATGTTTCTTATAAGTCATTTTCGCAAGATGCCAATTTGCTGTATCTGCATACGCATAGAGGGGTCATCACTTATCAGGTCTACGAAGATCCGGGCCATTTCGTGAAAACCTTTAAAAAATTGAAGAACAGTTATTATTGAAAGCCCGGAGAAATCTTGGGCTTTTTTTGCTCAATATTTTACTGCTGAAAACGCATATTTGTGTTAAAATTCAGAAAATAACGTTAAAAAGGATGGAGGAGACGAGGCATGGAGAACATCATTGAAACGGCTGACGAATGGATGGAGCGGGTGAATGCCAAAGATGTCGCCGGCTTATTGGCGGTTTCTGACCACAATATCGAAATGATCGGTCCGGCGGGCAGCGGTGTCGGCCACGATACGCTTAAGCAATGGGTGATGGAAAACTCACACATCCACTTGGCCACCCAAAACCGTTACGCAAAAGGGGACAAAGTGGTCTACGAACAAGTGGGCACATGGGATGACGAACGCGGCAAAGTGACCATATATACTTATATGGAGATAAAACACAATAAAGTTTGTGAAATAGCGCGCTATGATACGCTTGATGATGCATTCGGCAGCAGCGGATTAAACGAGGAAGATAAAATTTGAAAATCCCCCGCCTGAATGGATCAGGCGAGGGATTTTCGTCTTCAGTTTTGGCTTTCAGCAAGGATGGATTCCAGCTCATCCCAATGCTTGATGCGTGAATGTTCCAAGTGGCGATTATAGGACTGGTCCTTCATCACCACTGTCAGCGAGCCACGCGTTAAATGCTCCACAACGGCAGGCTTGTCATCGAAATAATAATCGAGTTCGAGCTCTTCGATGATGTGAACTTTTTCGGCATCTTTCATGCCGCAATAAAACCGGGCGTCTTCGACAGGAAAGCCCTGTTGTTTCATCCAAGTTTTCGTGCGTGCCGCATGCCTACCAGGGCGGGCAGTCAAGTAATAGATTTCATGCCCTTGACGCTCCAGCTTCTGCAGCAGTTCGACTGCACCTGGATAAATAGGGCATTCCGTATAATATAATTCCTCAAGCACACTATTCCACATATGATGCCCTTCCTCGTCGGTCATACCAAAGAGGGTATGGATTTCCACCCGATCGAGCCGATGGAAATGTTCTGCGTCCACTTTTTTTCCAAGCTTTTCCTGGTAAATCCCGAAAGCGTATTCCCGTAAATTGATCAATGTATCATCTATATCAAATCCGAATTTCATGATTTCTGCCCCTTTTTGACAGGATAGCCTGTAAACTTGAAGTCTTTGCCGATTTTAACGAATTCGCCGCGTTCCAATTCAACGGCGTCTTTCATCAAATCATAGCCCATGCCTTCGATGAATGTAGGCGCCTGTTTGCCGCCGATCAGCTTCGGTGCAAAGTAAAAGACTGTCTTGTCCACCAAGCCGGCTTCAAGAAAAGCCGCGTTGATCGTACCGCCGCCTTCGATGAACAACGAAGAAATGGATTTTTCGCCCAGAATGCGGACGACATCGCGAACGTTGACTTGTTTTACGCCGCTAGTTTCAAAGACGGAGATTCCAAGCTGTTCCAATGCGGATTTCTTCTGCGAATCTACTTTTTGAGCAGTGAAAATCCACGTTTCGGCAAGGCCGTCCATGATGATTTTTGAGTCGAGGGAAATCCTCAGCGACGAATCCAAGACAATCCGGAGCGGGTTGCGGCCATCCGGTATCCGCGACGTCAGTTCAGGATCATCTTCGACGACAGTTCCGACACCGACAAGGATGGCTTGGTTTTCGCTCCGAAGCTGATGGACATCAAGCCGCGCTTCCTCGGAAGTGATCCATTTTGAATCAAGCGAACGGGTAGCGATTTTGCCGTCCAATGTCGAAGCAGCCTTCAGCGTGACGAAAGGGCGATTTTTGGTGATGTACGTATTGAACACTTCATTCATTTGGCGCGCTTCTTCTTCGCATACGCCGACGATTACTTCGATTCCGGCTCGTTCGAGTATCCCCACGCCATTGCCGGAAACTAAAGGATTCGGATCCAGCGTGGCAATCACCACTTTTTTCAATCCGGCCTCCACGATCGCTTCCGCGCAAGGGCCAGTGCGGCCATGATGCGAACAAGGTTCCAAGGTGACATAGATAGTGCCTCCGCGTGCGGCATCTCCGGCCATACGGAGCGCATGGATTTCGGCATGCGGTTCACCCGCTTTCAGGTGGGCGCCGATTCCGACAATCCGGCCGCCATTGACGATGACGGATCCGACGAGCGGATTCGGCTCTGTCTGGCCTTTCATCGTCTTGGCATTGTTGATGGCAAGCTCCATATAAAAGTCATCTCGTGGCATGGGCCTTGTCCTCCTGTTCTTCCAAATGGCCGGAGCGGCTGATTTTTGTCTGCAGGTATTTCTCGTTGTATTCTGATTTGTCTCCCCAAAGGGCCACTCTTCCAGCGATTGCCAGATCGGATTTTTCAAGGGCAGATAATTTTTTAGGGTTATTGGTCATCATCGTAACCGGTTTCGTGCGCAATTGCTTCAATACGGCAATGGCGTCTTCGTAATTCCGGGAATCGTCGACGAAGCCCAAGCTTTCATTTGCTTCGACTGTATCGTAGCCGTTTTCCTGCAAGACATAGGCCATCGCTTTGCTGAACAGGCCGATGCCGCGCCCTTCATGGTTAGCCAGATAGAACAAGGCACCCGAGCCGTGGTCGGTGATTTGCTGCATCGATTGCTTCAGCTGGAAGCCGCAGTCGCAGCGCTTACTGCCGAAAATATCGCCGGTATGGCAAATCGAATGCATGCGTATCAGTGCTTCTTCACTATTGTGGAAATTGCCGTAGACGAGCACGCTCGACTGCTGGTATTCAGCCAAGCTCGATGAAGACAATTTTTCAATGATGCTGCCGTAGTCCTCCGTGACTTCATCGTGCTTCAGCCAGCTATACCACTGGAATTCCACAGTCGAGCCATTGAGGCTGACAGGCAAGCGGATCGGGCCTACCAAGTAAATCGCTTCTTCGTCCATTTTGATCAATTGGATTTTATTTTTTAATACCGAAAATACTGCAGGCTCAAGTTTCATCGCCGCCATCGGATTTCCCCCTTTAAATACGGTTCTTTGCATCTAACGGTTATTATACTCTAACGAGTTACTAAAAGTAAGTTATAAGCTTTGTTTTAATTCAGACTTTCTTTAAATGATAGTCATTATCGTTAATAAACCAAGTAAAACCCTTATAACTGATTTTCATTCTCATTTAAATAAATATATTCTCAATTACTTGGCAGAGGGGATTGGAATGTGTTATATTATCTATATTAGAATGATTATAAATAAGGAAGAGGAGGAATTATTATGTTACCAGCAAAATTGACTTTGGCTTTAAATGATCAATTCAATAACGAATTACAGGCGGCGCATGCATATACGGCCATGGCTGCGTATTTTTCGAAAAAAGGGTACCATGGATTCGCTAATTTCTATTTAGTTCAATCCCGGGAAGAACATTACCATGCGATGAAGTTTTACCATTATTTAACGGCGATGGATGAAAAGCCTGTCCTCCAGGCATTGCATGAACCTAAAAACCATTTCGAAGATGCACTGGACGTATTGGAAAGTTCCCTTGCGCAGGAAAAAGACGTAACCAGCAATATTTACGCGCTCGTAACACTTGCAGGAGAGCTTCAGGAACATGCGACTTTATCATTTTTGGATTGGTTCATCGAAGAACAGATGGAAGAAGAAAAAACCTTCCGGGACATCATCATCCGCATGAAGCAAATTGAAGAAGGCGGAGAGTATTTCCTGAAAATGGACGACGAATTCGCTGAACGCAAATTGTAAGCGTGAACCGGCGGCACACATAAATTTGTGTGCCGCTTCATTTTGAAAAGGAAGTGATTTGCATGACAAGCGATTACCAGCCGGCTGTCCATTTTAATCATGTCGGCTACAGCATCGGGGAATTCCGCATTTTAAAAGGGATAACTGGATCATTCCCTGAAGGGAAAATTACGACGCTAGTTGGACCTTCCGGCGCCGGAAAGACGACTTTGCTGAAATTATGCAATGGTTTGTTATCGCCAGATGAAGGCGAACTATACATCAAAGGTGAACAGGTCACCGAGTACAATCCGGTGAATCTGCGGCGCTTGGTGGGCATCGCCCTGCAAAGTGCGCCAATGGTCAGTGGCACCGTTTACGATAATTTGAATTTGCCTATGGATTTGCAGAACCAGAAATTGCCCGCCGAGGAAGCGGAAGCGTTGCTGGAAGATGTCGGGCTGACGAAAGATTTACTGAACCGCAATGTGAAAGATCTATCAGGTGGACAACGCCAGAAAGTATCGATCGCCAGAACGCTTGTCAATAAGCCCAAAGTGCTGCTGCTGGATGAAATCACTTCATCGCTTGACCGCACATCGTTAAAAGAAATAGAGGAATTGATTGTGAAAATAAATGAAAAATACGGCACTACCATCATCTGGATTACCCATAACCTTCAGCAGGCATTGGAAATCGGGGATTACACATGGGTGATGATGGATGGCGAAGTCATTGAAACCGGGGAAAGTGAATTATTGAACGACCCGCATAATGACAAAGTCAGACGTTTTGTGAAGGGGGAAGCAAGATGAGTTATTTCACGTTGTCTTTAACGCTGATCTTCGTACTGATCCCGCTGATTTTATCAAAAACCTTCAAATTGGGCTTGGAAAAAGATACGGTGGTTGCCACGGTACGTTCGATTATTCAATTGCTGGCTGTCGGCTATGTTTTGAAATTCGTCTTCGATTCCGGCAGCTTGATTTACGTTTTCTTGATGGTCACGCTGATGGTCGTTGCAGCCACCCATAACGCTCAGAAAAAAGGAGCTGCAATCCAGGGCATTACGCTGAAGGTTGCCGCTACGTTAGTGTTTGTGGAAGTATTGACACAAGGCATTCTTATCGGATTTAACATCACCCCGCCAACCGCGCAATACATCATACCAATAAGCGGCATGGTCATCGGAAACTCGATGGTGCTGTCGATTCTCTTCCTTAACCGCTTTACGGCAGAAGTGGAATCGCATCAAGACCAGACCGAATTGATCCTGACGCTTGGCGGAACGCCGAAACAGGCGATCCACAGACAGTTGATCCAGTCGATCAAAGCCAGCATGATTCCGACGATTGAAAGCCAGAAGACTGTCGGGCTCGTCCAGCTGCCCGGAATGATGAGCGGGCAAATCATCGCAGGAGCAGACCCGATTCAAGCGGTCCAATTCCAGCTGTTGATCATGTTTCTATTACTGACGACAGCATCAGTGACGAGCATCATGCTTGGTTTTTTGTCTTATCCGACCTTATTCAACAAGCGGATGCAGATTTTAAAAAGCTGATCATGCAAAGCTGAACAGACCATAAGTACGCCCGTAAAATCGGACGTGCCTATGGTCTGTTTTTCTGTCCACATAAGTTGAACTAATAATTTTTAATTGTTGATATTCCGCAAAACAGCTGCGCTTGCCGCGGGCGAGCGCCAAGCCTCCTCAGTCGCTTCGCTCCTTGCGGGGTCTCGGCTGTCTCGTCGCTTCGCTGCCCCGCAGGAGCAGTAAGATTTTTTCCGCTGTTTTGCTCCATAGCGAGAGCCATGCCCAAAGCGGCTGGAGCGGTGTATAAACGTTAACTTCTTTAGTTCAAATTTATATAAATCAGTTTTTATTTTTAGAAGGGTAGAACGTATCAATCTCAAATTTTCCTGAACCGGGTAATGCCTCTATCAACTGCGACCCGAAAAGCCGTGCGGGAGTCGTGCTGCCGGCAGGGAAATTTCCGTCCAACAGGCGTGCTGCTGTTTCCAAAGCTCCATAGACGGTCAAATCATAGACATTTGCCACTTGGATGCGCGCGGATTTCCGGACGCCTGCCGCATTTGATGCTTCGCCCCATATGAAGGCGGGTGACTTTTTGCGCAGCGTTTCGTCGGGGCCGCTGATGTTCTGTTCCACCCAGCCATTGAGTTTTTGCTGCACCGGACCTGAAGCGAGCACGGGGCGCAAAACGTTGGACAGGCGTGCGCCGAAAATGGCTGCCCGCGGCATCGGAATCCACGTCGAAATATTTGGGATTCCGGTCGTATAAAAGGCCGTGGCGACATCGCCCCAAGGAATCCCGATGGCGGACTTGCTGCCCCGGCCGAAGTCGATCCGGCGATGCTGGCTGCCAATAGGCACAGCG
>DATISS010000071.1:0-17590 GCA_035468565.1 Planococcus sp. (in: firmicutes) | reverse complement strand
CTGACTATTCCGCTGTCATCGCCTTTAGCAGGCAAAAAAATGTGGGAGATTTGTTCGGCAGTAAATTTTCCTGCTGAAATGCCAAGGCGCTAGATTGAGACCCAAGAGGAGTAATGGAAATATTTTATTGCTTGCATAGTTATAAATTCTTATAAAAAACATTACTATAGTAGTATATTTATATAGGAACAATTCGGACAATTAATTAACGCTATAATTCCTTTTCTTTTTCAGGTAAACTATTGCCTATGCCAGAGAAAAAAGGAAGATTTGAATGAAGAAGAAAAGTTTGACTTTTAAAGTAATTGCCGGATTGATATTAGGTGCCATCACAGGGTTGCTCATCAATTTGCTTGCACCTGATGCTTTTAATAATTTCAATACATATTTATTCGTACCGCTTGGCCAAATCTTTTTGAGCTTGATTAGCATGCTGGTCGTCCCGCTCGTATTCTTTTCTATTATCCTGGGAACGTCAGGGCTCGGAGATCCCGCTAAGCTTGGGCGGATCGGCTTTAAGACGATCACTTATTTTCTCGTAACAACGACGATTGCTATAGTAATCGGCCTAGGCCTTGCCGCAGTCGTTCAACCCGGACTTGCGGGAGATTTTGATCTGGAAGCTGCGGAATTCGATTCTGCAGAAGCGCCTTCTGTCGCTGAAACATTATTGAACATCATTCCGAAAAACCCACTTGAAGCGCTGACAAACGGCAATATGCTGCAGATCATTGTCTTTGCGGTGTTCATCGGGTTGGCGCTCACAGCGCTTGGAGAGCGTACGAGAGGGATTGTGAATCTCGTCGAACAAGGCAACGATATCATGATGTACCTTGTCGGCATCGTGATGAAATTTGCTCCTTATGGAACATTCGGCTTGATCGCGACAGCTATCGGATCACAGGGTTTGTCGGCCATCAAAGCGATGAGCGCGTATATGGCGGTAGTCGTTGCTGCGTTGTTCATCCATGCCGCTTTCACCTACGGCGGTACGATTTGGCTGTTGGCAAAGAAAAACCCCATCTGGTTTTTCAAGAAATTTGCCCCTGCAATGAGTGTAGCATTCAGCACTTCAAGCAGTACGGCGACCTTGCCTGTCTCTATGGATGTCGCTCAAAAGCATTTGGGCGTTCCTAAATCGATAAGCTCATTTGTCCAGCCACTTGGCGCAACGATCAACATGGATGGCACTGCCATCATGCAAGGCGTCGCCACGATGTTTATCGCGCAAGCCTATGGCGTTGACTTGACGATGGCTCAGTTGGCGACTGTTGTATTGACAGCAGTCTTGGCGAGCATCGGAACTGCTGGTGTACCAGGCGTTGGCTTGATTATGCTGGCGATGGTGCTGGGCAGCGTGGGGCTTCCGGTAGCGGGAATCGGGCTTGTGCTCGGGATCGACCGTTTGCTTGATATGACCAGAACCGCAATCAATATTTCAGGCGACGCGGCTTGTGCAGTTTATGTAACAGAAACAGAGAAAGACCGCAGCGAAGCAATACAAAAACAGGAAGTCAACGCGTAATTGTATAAATTCACTTCCCCACTTCTTCAGGCTGATCTAGGCCAGAAAGAAGTGGGGATTTTTCTTGTAAACTACTTTCTTCCATTCAGCCGACATGCCAGCAACACAGCCATTTGAATTAAAGAAACAGAAAAGGTAAGAAAAAGTGAAGCAGATTGGTTTACAAAACATACCCCATAGGGTATATTAAAAGTAACAACTACAAGCAACAGGAAAAGGGGAATCATTCTATGTTATTACGATATTTCTATGATGATAAATTAGCGCACGCATCTTATGTAGTAGGCTGCCAGGCAACTGGGGAAGCGGTAGTGGTAGACCCGATGCGCGATATTAACCCATACGTTGAACTTGCTAAAAAAGAAAATTTAAAAATTGTCGGAGCGCTTGAAACACATATCCATGCGGATTTCGTTTCCGGTTCACGCGAATTGGCTGATCGTTTCGGAACTAAAATGTATATTTCGGATGAAGGCGACAAAGACTGGAAATATCAGAACTTGGATAAGCTCAGCCACCAGCTGTTAAAAGATGGCGATAAGTTTAACGTCGGCAATTTGATCTTTGAAGTGATGCATACCCCTGGCCATACGCCGGAAAGCATCTCATTTATTTTGACTGATACAAAAGCAGCTGATTTGCCGCTTGGAATTTTCACAGGCGATTTTGTCTTTGTCGGCGACGTTGGCCGTCCGGACTTGCTTGAAAAAGCAGCGGGCATCAAAGGCACTTCGGAATCTGGAGCCAAAGATATGTTCAAATCAATCAAGCGCTTCAAAGAGCTTGCGGATTATCTGCAGGTCTGGCCGGCACACGGTGCTGGAAGTGCTTGCGGCAAGTCGTTGGGGGCTGTCCCATCAACTACCGTCGGATATGAAAAGATGTTCAACTGGGCTATGCAATTCGAAGATGAACAATCCTTTATGGAAGAATTACTGGCAGGGCAGCCGGAACCGCCTTATTATTTCGCGGTCATGAAATCCGTCAACAAAGTAGGTCCAGAGTTGATCTCCAACTTGCCGGAACTGAAACCGATCGACTCATTTGGCGATATCAAGAAATTGTTGGAACAAGGTGAACAAGTTTTGGACTTGCGCCAGGCGGATGCTTTCAGCCAAGGTTTCATCCCAGGTACCATCAATATCCCATTCAATAAATCATTCACGAACTGGGC
Organism: Planococcus sp. (in: firmicutes); assembly: GCA_035468565.1. GTDB lineage: Bacteria > Bacillota > Bacilli > Bacillales_A > Planococcaceae > Planococcus. Next base: position 14,891 of record DATISS010000071.1, on the reverse strand, counting down.
AGGATGGATCGTGGATTATAAAAAACCGGTTTACATTCTTGCGAATCCTGAATCGCTTGATGAAGTAGTCATCGCTTTGCATTCAATCGGCATCGACGGAGTGCTTGGCTATGCGGACGCAGAAACGATTGTCGGCCAAGCGGATAGCGTGGATAACTACGATAACGTGACAGTAGAAGAAGCGAAAGAAATGATCCATAATGGCGAAGCCAATGTACTCGACGTTCGAAATAAAACGGAGTATGATGAAGGACATATTGAAAATGCCGACCACATCATGGTGGGCACGTTGAAAAACCGGTTGGAAGAAGTCGATGCCACCAAGACCGTCATCGTCCATTGCCAAGGCGGAGCCCGTTCAGCAATTGCTGCGAGCCTGCTGAAAGCGAACGGCATCGATAACATCGTGAACATGCCGGGCGGATATTCAAAATGGTCGACTGAAGTAAAAGCGTAACTAACGCGATAAAATGAACCGCCGGAAACTCATTCCGGCGGTTTTAAGATGCAAAGGAGCAGGTGGATGGATATGGCAATACCGATTACTTTACTGGCGCTGCTGCTTGTGGGCAGCGGATACCGCAGGTTCATGCCGCTTCGCGGGATGAAAAAAGAATGCCTCGAAGATGTGGATTCCAAGTCCATGACGATTCTGGATATCCGCCCTTACAATATTTCGAATGAAGAAGTACGGGGGGCTATGAACTTGCCGTTTTCTTACTTGATGCGGAGCCATAAGGACATTCCGGATCAGCCTGTACATTTAGTGGCGACAGATGCAATCGAAAAGAATTTAGGCGCACGCTTCTTGCAGAAAAAAGGCTTTGATGTGGTGAGCTACAGCTTGACGGGACAAAATAGCGACGGCGATATTCGCGTGCCGTGTAATTGAGAAAGGATTCCATCCTAACCGATGGAATCCTTTTTTGTTTCTGGAAAATCTTCACATTGACAAGGGTGAAACAGCGATGTATATTTTGTGTAACCGGTTACACACCGATACAGGAATGGAGCCAGAACAATGACAACCATCAGAGACGTGGCAAAAAAAGCTGGGGTATCCGTGGCGACAGTTTCCCGTTTCCTCAACGGAAGCGGTTACGTCAGCGCAGATGCAGCAAAAGCCGTTACTTCAGCAGTTGAAGAATTGAAATATGAGTTGAATCCGGTTGCCCGTTCCCTGAACACCAAACAGTCGAACTTGATCGGCTTGATATTGCCGGACATCACCAACCCGTTTTTTCCTGAACTGGCCAGGGCGGTTGAAGATGTTGCGTTAACTTACGGCTACACCGTGATCTTATGCAACTCGGATGAAGATCCGGAGAAAGAGAAAAACTACTTGAATACATTAAAGAAAAAATACATTGCCGGTTTTATTGTGGCATCGAACCAGCTGGATGCTCCGCATTACGCCAATATGACGCTGCCGATTGTGGCGCTTGACCGCGCCATTAACGACAAAATACCGACCGTTTCTTCCAATAATCGAGAAGGCGCGGCGATGGGAACGAATGCACTTTTGGAAAGAGGCTGCAAAAACATCCTGTTTTTAAGAGGACCGGGTGAGCTCAATCCAGCGAATGACCGCTATGAAGGGTTTATGGATGCCATTATGGCATCGGGCGCAGATTATCACGTAGTGACATGTCCATTCCATTTCGCAGATTCTCAGAGAATTACGGATGAGTTCTTGCGGGCTCATAAAGATATCGACGGCATTTTTGCCAGCAGCGATGTATCGGCGGCAGGGGCATTGAAAGCAGCGTCGACGCTCGGCATCAATGTGCCGGAGGAATTGCAGATTGTCGGCTTTGACGGGATTGCAATGGGCGAAATGTTGTCACCGGGTTTATCAACAGTGGCACAGGACGTTTATAAAATGGGAGCAATTGCAACGCGGGTATTGATCAAGCGGATTGAAAACCAGCCTATCGAACAGCATTTCTACGAAGTGCCGGTGCAATTGAAGCTTCGTGGAACAACAAAAGGAGTGGTGGAATGATTACAGTAGTTGGCAGCGTTAACATGGATTTGGTCGTACGGACAAATCGCTTTCCGAAGCAAGGGGAGACAGCTTTAGGCGATTTGTATACGACTGTACCAGGAGGCAAAGGAGCCAATCAGGCCGTTGCGGCTGCGCGGCTTGGTGCAAGGGTGCAAATGATCGGAGCAGTCGGAACCGACGCTTTCGGGAATGAGTTGTTGAAAGGTTTGGCTGCTGAAAGCATCGATGTCGGCTTGGTGAAGCGTGTAGCAGGAACTAGCGGTATCGCGAACATCCTGTTGTCTGAAGGCGACAACCGCATCATCGTTGTGCCAGGCGCAAACCACGCCATTGAAGCGCACGAATTAGAAGCGCTTGAATCCATACTTGCGGCAAGCGACGTGGTCATTCTGCAATTAGAGCTGCCGATTCCAGTCGTCCAGCAGACGCTGGAACTTTGCCAAAAACACAATGTGCCGACCATCTTGAATCCGGCACCGGCTGATGCCTATACAAAAGAACTGCTGCCGTACGCCACTTATTTAACGCCGAACGAAACAGAGGCGGAAGAAATCTTCGGTGCGGATTGGCAGCAGGCGATTGAGCAATACCCGAACCGCGTGATTGTCACCTTAGGCAAAAAAGGGGCAAGATATTTTGACGGCCACAAGCACATCTTGGTAGAAGGTTTTGAAACACAAGCGATTGATACAACAGGAGCAGGCGATACGTTCAACGGAGCGTTCGCAGTGGCATTAGCGGAAAACATGCCTTTTGCCAAAGCGGTACGCTTTGCCAATGCCGCTGCATCACTGTCGGTTGAAAAATTCGGAGCGCAAGGTGGAATGCCAACCCGGCAGGAAGTGCTGAAGCGCATGGGAGATGACCAAAAATGAAAAAACATGGCATGATCAACCGTGACATAGCTGCAGCACTTGCGGCATTCGGGCACACAGACCTTCTCATCATCGCCGATTGCGGCTTACCTGTGCCGAAAGGCGTTCAATGCATCGATTTATCTTATCGTATCGGCGAACCTTCTTTCCTTACCGTGTTGCAGGCAGTGCTGGAAGATTTCCAAGCCGAAGCCGGATTTATTGCCCGGGAAATAACCGAAGAGAACCCCGAAGTCGAAAGCGGTATTTTAGAGCAGGTTAATGCCGCATACATTACGCATGAAGAATTGAAGGGAATGAGCAAAGAGGCAAAGCTGATAATCCGAACGGGTGAAGCGACGCCGTTCGCCAATATTGTTCTTCGTTCTGGTGTGATCTTTTAAAAAGGCAGGTGAATCCCAATGATCAAAATGACCAATATATCGAAGTCGTTCAACGGCAACCAAGTATTGAAGAATGTTCAGTTTTCATTAGAACCTGGTGAAATCCATGCGTTGATGGGAGAAAACGGAGCCGGCAAATCGACGTTGATGAAAATACTGACCGGCATTTATTCCCGCGACAGCGGAACGGTGGAAGTGAAAGGCAAGGAAGTCCATTTTACTTCTCCAAAGCAGGCGGAAGAAGCTGGGATAGCTGTAATTCATCAAGAACTGAACATCCTTCCGCATTTGTCGATTACGGATAATATGTTTTTGGGGAATGAAGAGACATTCGGCCGCACCGGAATCATCAGAACAAAAACAATGGAACAGAAAACGAAAAAAGCGCTTCTGGACCTGGGGCTGGACATCGATCCAGCTGCACCGGCAAGTTCGTTGTCTGTCGGCCAACAGCAAATCGTCGAAATTGCGAAAGCGCTGGCTGTCGAGGCAGAAGTGATTGTCATGGATGAGCCGACAGCGGCACTGACAGACCGCGAAATCGATACGTTATTCGCAACGATTCGTGAACTGCAGGCGCGCGGCGTTTCGTTCATCTACATTTCGCATCGCATGGAAGAAATCTTTTCGCTTTGCGACCGCATCACAATCTTGCGGGACGGCGAGTATGTAGGGGACAAGCGGATTTCGGAAACATCTTTTGAAGAAATTGTCCAGATGATGGTCGGCCGTGAGCTCGGCGAACGTTTCCCGCAGCGCAATGCCGCGATTGGCGATGTGAAGCTGGCAGTAAAAGGCTTGAGCCGCAAAGATTGTTTTGAAGATGTCAGTTTTGAAATCCGCAGAGGCGAAGTGTTATCGATCGCCGGCTTGATGGGCGCAGGACGCACCGAAGTAGCGCAGTCGCTTTTCGGCTATAAGAAAGCGGATTCAGGCACAGTCGAATTTGATGGCCGCATTGTAAAGATAAAAAACCCGAAACAAGCGAAGGAATTGGGCATCGGCTATATAACGGAAGACCGCAAAAGTGAGGGGTTGATCGTCGATTTCACCGTCGAAGAAAACGTCAGCTTGACCAATTTCTCTGCGATTTCGAAAAATGGCTTGATCTCCAAAACAAAAGAACGCTCGTTATACGACAGCATGGTTAAACGCTTGGGCATCCGGACGTCAGGGCCGCAGCAGACGGCAAAATCCTTGAGCGGCGGAAACCAGCAGAAAGTGGTCATTGCCAAATGGCTGGGGATCGAACCCGAGCTGCTCATTCTCGATGAACCGACGCGCGGCGTCGATGTCGGGGCCAAGAAGGAAATCTATTCGATCATCAACAGCCTTGCGGAACGCGGAGTTGCAATATTGATGATTTCCTCGGAACTCCCCGAAGTCATTGGGATGGCAGATCGCGTACTCGTGATGCACGAAGGGAAAGTGGCAGCTGATTTGCCGAAAGCTGAAATGACCCAGGAACGAATTATGCATTTTGCTGCAGGAGGCGGGAACCATGAAGTTAAAGAACAGTAATCAATCTTTGTTACAAAAAATTGGTCCATTTATCGGATTGATTGTTATCGTCCTAATTTTTTCGATTTTAGAGCCCGGATTCCTATCCGTGAACAATTTACTCAATGTGCTGAGACAAGTTTCCTTTAACGCATTGATTGCATTCGGAATGACCTTTGTTATTTTAACCGGCGGCATCGATTTATCGGTGGGCTCCATCTTGGCGCTGACCGGTGCTGTGAGCGCGGGCTTAATGGCGAGCGGCATTGATCCAATCTTGGCAATGCTTGCCGGTTTGCTGCTCGGAGCTATCCTTGGCGCGGTCAACGGCGTCATCATTGCCAAAGGTAAAGTAGCGCCATTCATCGCGACTCTTGCCACAATGACCATCTACCGGGGACTGACGCTCGTCTATACGGAAGGTCGCCCGATTTCAGGGCTGGGCGACAACGTAGCGTTCCAGATGCTTGGCAAAGGCTATTTTCTTGGAATCCCTATTCCGGTTGTGACGATGCTGATCAGTTTCGGGATCTTGTATTTCATTTTGAAGAAAACGACTTTCGGCCGCCGCGTCTATGCGGTCGGCGGCAATGAAGAAGCTTCCATCCTGTCGGGCATCAACACAGACCGCATCAAAATCTACGTCTACTCTTTGACTGGATTATTATCGGCATTGGCGGCGCTCATGCTGACTTCCCGTTTGAACTCGGCACAGCCGACTGCGGGAGAAATGTTCGAGCTCGATGCAATTGCAGCGGTTGTCCTCGGCGGCACCAGTTTAACCGGCGGGCGTGGATGGATTGTCGGAACATTGATCGGCGCCTTGATCATTGGCGTATTGAATAACGGCTTGAACATTATTGGGGTAACCTCCTTCTTCCAGCAAGTGGTGAAGGGTGCAGTAATATTATTGGCGGTTCTTTTGGACCGTAAAAAAACAGCATAGGGAGTGTTGAGAGATGAAAAAGATTCAATTATTGTTGGTGTTGTTGGCAATGCTTATTTTGGCAGCGTGTTCAATGGAAGCGCCGGGTTCAGATTCTGAAGAAGAGGAAAGTGGAGGCGAGTCGAACGGGGAATTCAAGATCGGTTTCTCAATTTCTACATTGAACAACCCGTTCTTCGTGACACTGAACGATGGCGCGGAAGCGAAAGCGGAAGAACTTGGCGCTGAATTATCAGTTGTAGATGCTCAGGACAATGCTTCGAAACAGGCAAGCGATGTAGAAGATTTGATCCAGCAAGGTGTGGATTTGATCATGATCAACCCGGTGGACTCAGAAGCAGTAACAGCTGCGGTAGAATCAGCGAACGCAGCTGGCATTCCGGTCGTTACAGTTGACCGCAGCGCAGCAGGCGGAGAAGTTGTTTCACACATTGCATCGGATAACGTTGCTGGCGGTGAAATGGCCGGTGAATTCCTTGTGTCGTTAGTCGACGAAGGCGCATTGGTCGCAGAACTTGAAGGCGTACCGGGATCTTCTGCTGCACGCGAACGCGGCGAAGGTTTCAACAAAGTTGCAGCGGATAGCTTGGAAGTGGTTGCTAAACAAACGGCGAACTTCAACCGTGCAGAAGGATTGACTGTAATGGAGAATATCCTCCAATCCAACCCTGACGTTAAAGGTGTGTTTGCCCATAATGATGAAATGGCTTTAGGGGCTCTTGAAGCGATTGAAGCTGCAGGAAAAGACATTACAGTTGTCGGATTTGATGCGACGGATGACGCCGTGAAAGCGGTAGAGGAAGGCAGACTGGCAGGAACAGTTGCGCAGAAACCTCAAATGATCGGTGAAATGGCAGTTGACGCTGCAGTGAAATCGCTTAATGGCGAAGAAGTCGAAGCATCAATCCCGGTTGAACTGGAATTGATCAAAGAATAAAAAAAGCTGGCATCGCAAAAATGCGATGCCTTTTTTATTTGGTTCAGGGCTGGATAGGCGCCTTTGGCGAAGGGCTTTGTTATACTGGCTGTAAAAGATTAGGGCGGAGGCGATTGGATGAGAAACACTTGGAAGTTGAAATACGAAGACCATAGCATTCACGTGGAAAATACGCTGTTGAGCGATCAACTCTACGTCGATGGCGTATTGCAGGATGAACATATCGGCTTGCACTTGAGTTCCAGGCTTTACGGAAAACTGAAAAACAGCCGTGGGGAGTTTGAAGACATCAAAATTTCACTGTCAGCCAAATGCCCGAATACGGAATGCAGAATCTTTATCGGGGAACGCCTTATCTATTCGACCGGTCTGCAATGGAATATGTAAGTTATGAAACTGAGCCGCAAAGCGCAACTGCTTTGCGGCTTTTGTATTAGGTTCATCGGTCTATACACAGGAATAAAAACAATAAATCCATTATATAAATAATGGGATATATTCCTATTTAATGAAAATATACTAAGTAGTTGGAATCATTTGTTAAAAAATCAGAAAATTCTTTCTCCTCTTATGCTATGCTTTTTTTATCACTAGGAAAAAGGGGCTGGAAAAGTGGAAAAGAAACGTGCATTGAAGTGGGGAATGCCTGTCGTACTGGCGGCAGTATTGGCGGTATCGCCTGTCCAAGTCGGAAATCCCGATCAACGGGCTGGAGCGGACGACGACTACGCAGAACTCGCAAATAGCATCAACTTATTGCTGCAGGACAAACGCCTGGACGGCGCAACGACGGGCGTCAGCATACGCAAAGCGGATTCGGGCGAAGTGATTTACGATCATTTCGGAGATTCCCGATTGACGCCGGCATCGAACACCAAATTATTCAGCGGTGCAGCAGCACTAGAGACTTTAGGGGAAGACCATCGTTTCAGCACGGAAATACATACGGACGGACAACTTAAAGGGCAAGTTTTGCAAGGGAATCTGTATCTGAAAGGGAAAGGCGATCCGACGCTTCTCCAAAAAGATTTTGAGGAATTTGCCGCTGAGCTGAAAAGCCAAGGTATTGCAAAAGTGAAAGGCGACCTTATTGGCGATGACACGTGGTATGACGATGAACGGCTGTCCGAAGACATCACGTGGAAAGATGAGCGCTATTATTACGGTGCTGAAGTATCGGCCTTGACGGCTTCGCCGAACGAAGACTACGATGCGGGCTCTGTTATTGTCGAAGTGAATCCTGGCGATGCGCAAGGCGCAGAAACTGCCGTGACGCTGACGCCGCATACGGATTACGTCAACATCATCAATAACACGACTACAATAGCGGCCGGCGGCAAGAAAACCGTTTCCATTATCCGCGCCCACGGTTCAAACGACATCATCATCGAAGGTGAAATGCCGCTTGAAGGTTCTCGTACGCGTGAATGGATCGCCGTGACGGAACCATCGGGATACGCCTTGGACTTGTTTGAAAACGCCTTGGCTGCAGAAGGAATCGAATTGATCGGGAAGCATGGAATGAAGATGGGCGAGGTTCCAGAAGGGTCGACGTTGCTGGCTGAACGCCAATCTATGACCTTGCGTGAGCTTTACATTCCGTTCATGAAACTGAGCAATAACGGCCATGCTGAAGTGCTAGTGAAAGAAATGGGCCAAGCGGTTTCCGGTGAAGGAAGCTGGGACGCCGGGCTTGAGGTTGTTGAAGACGTCGCTGTGGAACTCGGCGTGAAAATGGACACTGTCCAGCTGCGCGACGGCTCGGGCATGTCGCACGTCAACCTCGTACCGGCAAATGAAATCTCGGCTCTTCTCCACGGAGCGCAGCAAGAAGAATGGTTTGGCGCTTACTTGAATTCGCTGCCAGTGGCAGGTGTTCCTGAACGTTTCGTCGGAGGTACGCTCCGCAACCGCATGAAGACAGGGGAAGCGGCTGGCAATGTCACTGCGAAAACGGGGACGTTGACAGCAGTTTCAGCGCTGTCCGGATACGCGGAAACGCGCAGCGGGGAAAAATTGATTTTCTCGATCTTGATCAATAACGATCTTACCACCGTGACGCCGATCGAAGACGCCATTGCATCAGCGATAGCGGAGTACGGCGAAGAATAAAAAAAGAAAATCCCGATAAGCAACCGCTTATCGGGATTTTCAAGGATTGGGGAGTAGTATTACTAGAGCCGATATTCCGCAAAACAGCTCCGCTAAAAAATATGCTCCTGCATCGCTGTGCTAGCTTCGTCGGAAAGATATGGCCGAACTGCTTTCGACCATATCTTTCCTGCGGGCTTGCGCCGAACTAACTCATGCTAACGCCCGAGTGGATTTCGGCACTGCGTCGCTTCACTGCTCCCTTGGGAGTCGGAGCTGTTTTGCTCCATATCTGGAGAACCTAAAGAAACTACAGAAAAAATATCTTTCGTGATCTTCGGTAAAAGAGATGATTTTCTATATTAAGAAATACCTTTGAATGAAGCGGAAGGCGGCGACTCCAGCGGGAAAGCGAGACAGTCGAGACCCTGCAACGGTTTTTCATGTCCCGAAGCTAGCGCAGCGATGCAGGGACAGGAGCGAAGCGACGAAGCGGCTCGGCGCTCGCCCGCGGAACGCGTCCGCCTGAAGCGAAATGAAATTAACCTATTAACAGTTTCTCGGTACATTGAAATATATTGCCGCTTCACCTGGCGTTTTGGCGGTTAATTCTGTATGTTTAATATATTCAGACAAAATAATCAGCCACAGGGGGAAATAGAATGAAACCAATCATTGGCATCACGGCATCGAAAGAATTGGGCAAGGAACAATACACAATCGAACAGGCGGACACAGACGCTATTTTGCAGGCAGGCGGCTTGCCGATCATGCTTCCGCATTTATTGGAGGAAAAAGACATTGATCAGATTGCGAACCGAATTGATGGGCTATTCGCTGCTGGCGGCTATGACATCGACCCGACGCTGTTCGGCGAGGAGCCGCACCCGAATCTTGGGGTAATCATTCCGTCGCGCGACGCTTTTGAATTGGCGTTGATCAAAAAGGTGCTTGAGCTGGGCAAGCCGATTCTGGCTGTCTGCCGGGGAGCACAGATTTTGAACATTGCCGTGGGCGGGGATATGTATCAGGACATCAGCACTCAGAAAGAAGGCGACTTGCTGCAGCATCAGCAGAAAGCGCCGAAATTCCACGGATCGCATTTCGTGCACATCCCGGAAGGTTCCCTGCTGCAGCGCTTAGCGGGGACGACCCAATTGAAAGTCAACAGCCGCCATCATCAAGCCAACCGGATGGTGCCAGAGTCTTTCCTGGTCAGCGGCACAGCCAGTGATGGGGTCATTGAAGCGATTGAAAGCAAGGAGCATCATTTCGTGCTGGGTCTGCAATGGCATCCAGAAAATATGGCCATTGCAGGTGATGGTCCTTCTATGGGCATCTTCAGAGGCTTTATCGAAGCGTGCCTGGAAGAGGGTGATGAATAAGTGCAGATTATTGATACGCATTGCGATGCCTTATTGAAATTGCAGCTGGCGAAAAGAGGTGCTTTCTATAAGCAGCAGCCTCTGGATTTCACAAATTCCGATCGAATCGAAACGAATTACGAGCGGCTCCGCTCAGGCGGTGTCAAAGTCCAATTTTTTGCCGTATTCATGTATCCGGATTTACCCGACAATGAAAAATGGCAGCACGCGCTTGAACAGGTCGATTTGTTTTACACGGAAATTCTCGGCAAGAACCCGGCCATGAAGCACATTAAACGGTGGGAAGACATCGACGCGCTGGCAGACGGCGAAATCGGCGCTGTTTTGACGCTTGAAGGGGCGGATGCCTTCGGCAATGATTTGATGAAGCTGCGCCAACTGTATCGTCTGGGCGTGCTGTCAATCGGTCTGACGTGGAACAATGCTAATTTATGTGCGGACGGCGCAGGAGAACCCCGCGGTGGAGGACTTACTTTGCTCGGCAAGGATGTGGTACGCCTGAATAACGAAAACCGGGTCTTCACGGACGTTTCACATTTATCGGTGAAAGGGTTCTGGGACGTTATGGAACTTGCTGATTATCCGATTGCGAGCCATTCCAACGCACGCGCGCTCTGCGACCATCCGAGAAATCTGGATGATGAACAAGCAGCGGCGATGTTTGCCAAAGGCGGCATGATCGATGTCGTATTTTGCCTGGACTTTATCAAACCCAAACCGAAAGACATTGTGATTCCGGATTTGATCCGGCACATCGACCATTTCTGTGGTTTGGGAGGCGTAAAGCAAATCGGAATCGGTTCCGATTTCGACGGCATCGCTTCACATATCATCGAATTGGAAAATGCTTCGAAGTTTCAAAACCTTGTAAATGAACTGCAAAAGCATTATTCAGAAGATGAAGTGGCGGGGTTCGCTTACAAGAATTTCCTTGAACATCGGCCAGGGATGAAAATGTAAAAAAGCTGAAGGGCAGCAAGCAAAAACGCTGCAAGTGAGAAAAAGCGCGCCGCTGAATTTCAGCGGCGCGCTTTTTTGCTACTCCTCGTATACTTGGGCAGGGGCGTTTTTCGTGTTCTTGCGTTTATGGATGACAGCGTTGATTTCGGCTCCGACCACGAGGATCAAGCCGGTCAGGAAGAACCAAAGCATCAAAACGATGAGCCCTCCAAGGCTTCCGTATGTCGCAGAATAGCTTCCGAAGTTTGCCACGTAGATTGAAAATCCGAGTGACACGATTTGCCATAATACGGTGGCAATAACCGCGCCGATCAATACCTCTTTAAAAGGGAATTGCTTATTCGGCGCAAACTTGTAAAGAAATGCCAGCACGATGCTCATGACAGCGATCGAGATGACCCAGCGCAGAACTTGGAAAATGATTTCCGTCTGTTCCGGCAAGCTTAGGAAAGAACTGATAGCATCGATGATAGCCCCACCAAAGATCGGCAGCACCAAAGCGATTATGACCGCAACAAGCATGAACAAGGTCAGGACGATGGCCATAGCTTTCTTTTTGATGAACGAACGGGTTTCTTCAACATCGTAAGCTGTATTCGTCGCTTCGATAAAGGCGTTCATGGCATTTGAAGCCGACCATAACGTCCCTAAGATACCGAATGTCAACAAACCGCCCGACGGCGTGGTGACCACGCTGACAATGGTTTCTTCGAATGTCTTCGCCACTTCTCCTGGCATAATGCCGGCGATGAACTCCATAGCGGAATCCGGGTCGATCTGCAAATAAGGCAGGATCGATAAAAGCAAAATTAATAAAGGCACAATTGCTAATAAATAGTAATACGCTTGCGCAGCAGCTAATGTTGTCGCTTTGTCTTTCTTGATTTCTGCGCCGACAGCTTTAGTGTACGACATGAACTTGCTCATAAATCTGACCTCCATACTTAAGACTATTCTTTATATGCCCCAAAGGCAGCCCGTTTAATCCTGAAATTTTGAAATTGGGGACGTATTCGCATCACTATTCAAGCATAGCCGCTCCAATAATGTCATCAAAAGGTAATTTCCATACGTTTCCTCCGCTGTCGAGAGAAAGGATCTTGATTCTGAGATCAATGGCCGTGACAACACCCCTGAAAGCTTTCGCCTCACTTTGCCAGACGCGGATTTCAACAAGGCATCGGCGCTGATAAGCCAAGTGGATTTCCTCGTAAAGAGCTTCAAGGTCGAATTCGTCCAAACAGGGCCGTTTGTCGCTGCGCTCTTGGCTCTGCCAGTCGCGAAGCATCTGAATATGTTCGGGCAGCATCATCGCTGTCCACTTGATTGTCCCTCGGTCTTTGATTTGTCCATCCACTTTCAATTGCCTGTTCAGTTTCATGCAAATCCCTCCCTCTTTTGAAATAAGAACACTTGTTCTTATGGTATAGAAAGTCCCCGTTACGGTCAATAGGAATTGGGAAATAATGTCCGTTTAAACGGAAAAAAGCAGGGCATCTGCATTGAGATGTCCTGCTTTTTGTTAATCTCTCAGAATTTCCAGAGAGACTTTTACAATATGATGATTTTCCATTTCGAGGATAATCCAGCGCTGCCCAGCTTTTGAAACGATGTCGCCGATTTCGGCTTCTACCAGCTGATGCTGGATCCAGCCTGCAATCGTATCGATATCGTCGCTGTTGTCAAAATCCAGATTGAATCGCTCTTCAAGGTCTTTCAGCAAAACACGCCCATTCAACAGGTAGCGGTCATCGCTTTCTTTTATGATTTCAGCTTCTTCTTCATCATCAAATTCATCGCGGATTTCTCCGACAATTTCTTCCAAGATGTCTTCCATCGTGATAATCCCTGATGTTCCACCATATTCATCAATAACCAAAGCGATATGCGTGCGGTCTTTCTGCATCTTCATCAACGCTGTCTGAAGAGGCGTCGTTTCGTGGAAATAAGGAAGGCTATGGATGAAATCCTGCATCTTCACATCGCCCACAAGCGCATAATTGGTCAAGATTTCTTTGGCATTGATAAAACCGATCAAATCGTCTTTGTCGCCGTTGTTCGCAATAGGATAACGCGTGTAGCGATGTTCCCGAAGTTCGGCCAATAGTTCTTCACAGCTCAAATCTTGCGGGAAAGCGACAATCTGGGTACGCGGCACCATGACGTCTTTGGCGCTGCGCTCATCGAATGCAAATATATTCTGCATAAAGGACAATTCGGTTTGGTTGATCTCGCCGCTTTGAAAACTTTGTGCCATGATGATCTTCAACTCGTCTTCCGAGTGGGCCTGTTCTTCAGAAGCAGGCTGGACACCGAAAATGCGCAGGAAAACGCGCGCCGAACCATTGAGCAGAAAGATGATCGGTGCCATGATTTTGCCGAACCAGTACAGCGGTGGAGCCAACAGCAGCGACATGCGCTCGGCGAATTGAAGCGCCAATGATTTCGGCGCCATTTCCCCGATGACGACATGCAAAAAAGTCACAAGCGAGAAAGCCAGTACGAACGAAACGATGGCCGAAACCGATGATGGAATGCCGAATGCATCAAAAACCGGATGCAAGATCCGTTCCACAGTCGGTTCTCCGAGCCAGCCGAGGCCAAGTGCTGTAACCGTAATGCCGAGCTGGCAGGCCGATAGGTAATAATCCAGGTTACTGACAACTTTTTTCACAGTAATCGCTTTTTTATTGCCTTCTTCAATGAGCTGGTCGATACGAGACATACGGACTTTGACGACGGCGAATTCAGCTCCGACGAAAAAGGCGGTCAACGCAATTAATAAGATGAGCAAACCTAAATTCAATAAGAGTATGGGGTCCAATAAATTCCCTTAAATAAGGGATTCACCTCCGGATTTTTTTGGTATTGTTACAAATTTACCATAGTTAAAAGGCAAAACCTATCGTTTTACTCAATCAGCGAGCACCTGGCGCGTGATTTCTTTTATATCGACAATGGAATCTTCGCTCATAACGTCTTCGAGGATGACGTGCTGGAAGTAATCGACGCTGGCTTTAAGCGGGATCGCCAGCAGCTTTTTCAAGGCGATGCGGTACATCGCGACAAATTCCTTGTCCGAGTTGCCTCGTTTCAGTTCCGCGAACGACTCGTAGAATTGGTCGAGCTTGTCGGCCATTTCCAGCAAGCGTCCTTCGGTGGAAGCGTCTTTTCCTTCTTTCATGCGATTGAAGAACACTTCGTGGAATTCCTCGGGGATTTCCCGGTAGATGAACTTTTCCATCATGCCTTCTTCCACTTTAGCAATCATTTCTTTGAGTTCCGGTGACGAGTGCTTGACGGGCGTCTTGATATCGCCGATAAACACTTCCGCAAAGTCATGGTTGATGGTTTTTTCGTACAGCGATTTCCAATCGACGTGTTTGCCTGCCCGTTCTTCAATGGTGGCGAAGAACATCGCGTATTGGCTGACTTTCCAGGAATGTGCCGCTACGTTATGCTCTTCGAATTTAAATCTTCCCGGAGCGCGGATAATCCGCTCCAAATCATTTAATGAGGTAAAAAAATTATGGATTCCCATCGCCCTCAACTCCTTTAAATTATTTCTCTATCCTCATCATACCTGGTTTCCAGTATAATAAAAGGACGCTATATATATTAAACTAATGAATATTCATCATCGATATTCCGCAAAACAGCTACGCTTGCCGCGGGCGAGCGCCAAGCCTCCTCGGTCACTTCGAAGACCTTGTGCTCCTGCATCGCTTCGCTAGCCTCGTCGCAAATGGTTGGGCAAATCACATTTGCCCAACCATTCCCTGCGGGGTCTCGGCTGTCTCGTCGCT
>DATISS010000070.1:0-15528 GCA_035468565.1 Planococcus sp. (in: firmicutes) | reverse complement strand
CTATTTTGCTCCATATCGAAATATTTCTTAGCGCCGGCGCGTCAACGGGCTAGGCGAAGTAATGAGACGAGTGTCCTTCTCGGCTCATTGCGAGAGCCAAGGAGGTGCCAGGCACTTTTGGCAACTCCTTGGCGACGAGCTTGCGCAGGAGCAATCGTCTTTGCTCTGCCCTAAGCGCCGAAGCGGTGTATAAAAGTTATTTTCTTTAGTTCAACTTATATAGAAATAATTTCTCCAAATCAAAAGCGCGGCCCCAATTAAAAGGGCCGCGCTTTTTCAAGTATTATTGTGATCGTCTTCTGCTTTCGGCAAGCTCATAGCGGGCACCTGACTTCTTGCGTGCTCGTCTTTTTTGCCGGCGTTCGTCATTTTCGATTTTTGCGGAAAGCAATCCCACCATCGTGCCGAATAACGCGCCGCCCAGTACTTCGATCGGTTGGTGGCCAAGAAGCTCTTTTAGCTCACTATCCCGCTTTTCATATTCAAGGCTTGGAAAATCTCCGCTCAACGTGACAAAACTGTCCTGGAGGTCGTTGACAAGCCGCGCAATCTCACCGGTATGGCGGCGGATTCCTTGGGCGTCATACATGACGATTGTACCGAATATGACGGCTAAGGCCGTTTCAGTATGACCAGTCCCTTTATTCGCAGCCACATAAGCAGCAAGGGCTGAAACGCCGGCAGAATGCGAACTCGGCATGCCGCCGGTCGTAAACGCCTGTTTCAAGTCCCAACGGCCTGATAATTTTTTATGAGTGACGATTTTCAGCGCTTGGGCTACCCCAATCGCTGATAAAGATGTAATAATTCCTTTGTTCATTGATTGCATAACTAAATCCCCCACTTTTCAATCCAATAATTAACTTTAACTTTTCCGGTTAGTTTTTTATACCCCAACTTTCAGTCTTTAAGCCAAAAAATGAAAAA
Organism: Planococcus sp. (in: firmicutes); assembly: GCA_035468565.1. Lineage (GTDB taxonomy): Bacteria > Bacillota > Bacilli > Bacillales_A > Planococcaceae > Planococcus. Next base: position 14,601 of record DATISS010000070.1, on the reverse strand, counting down.
GAGCCCGTGCTAAAATTTAATCTTTTCTCTTATAGGGAAACAAGAATACGTATAGAACGCGATTATTTAGTATACTTAATGCCATTAGCATATTCAGACAGCCGAAAGGAGCTTTTTACGTGATCCATCGCATCTCATTGGACAACAAGAACTTGCATTCGTCATTCAGCAATCAGTACAGCCCGATTTTAACCGTCCAATCGGGCGACACCATCCAATTGTCGACGCCTGATATCAAATGGGGATATTCACCTGCTCCTGAACAGCTGAAACAAGTCCTGTCTTCCCGCGAAAAAGAGGACCAGCTCATGCACCCGATGATCGGGCCGATAGAAATTGAAGGCGCTAAACCAGGAATGGTGCTCGAAGTACGGACAAACGAATTAAAGCCGGGCTGGTACGGCACCAATTGGGCCGGCAAGCTACCTAGCTGGCAAAACGAAAAACTTCAGCTGCTGGATTCAGAGAGAGTTCAGCTGGACTGGAAATTGAATGCCCAGCAAATGACGGGCAGCTGTGTCATCGGCGCCAAAGAATTCCGTGTCGGTCTGTCGCCTTTTCTGGGGCTGATGGGCAATGCTCCAGCAGAAAATGGGGTATTCAGCACCAAGCCGCCCCGCTCTGTCGGCGGAAATATTGACTGCAAAGAGCTTGTACGCGGCAGCAGCCTATTTTTGCCGATCGCAGTTGACGGTGCGATGTTTTCTCTTGGCGACGGGCATGCGCTGCAAGGCGACGGAGAAAGCTCAGGTACCGCAATTGAATGCCCAATGGATTTTGTCGATGTGACGCTGATACTCCATGAACATTGGTCTTTGGAGATGCCGCGCGCCAATACGCCCGCGGGCTGGATCACATTCGGCTTTGATGAAGATTTGAACGAAGCGGCAGCCACCGCCTTAAACGGCATGATCAGCTTGATGCAGGAATTTTATACAATAACCAAAACCGAAGCGACCGCTTTAGCGAGTGTCGCTGTAGATTTGCACATCACCCAAGTCGTCAATGGCGTAAAAGGCGTTCACGCCATTTTGCCGCATGGTGTTATCCGCTGAAAGGAGGGAATCAATTGATGGATTCCACTGCATATTTAAAAAGATTTCATGCTTTTACAGTAGAAGAACTTTATTTGCAGGATTTGGCCAAGCTCCAATCGCTCCATATGCAGTATGTGCCTTTTGAGAATTTGGACGTGATCCGCAAAAAACCGATTTACCTGAACCTGGAGACGATCTACGATAAAATCGTCAATAACAATAGGGGCGGTTATTGTTATGAATTGAACGGCTTGTTCCATTGGCTGCTCCAAGAACTCGGATTTGACGCCAAACTCATTTCGGCAACGGTCGTCAAACCTGACGGCACCTCCGCAAAAAAAGATACTCATGCAGCTATTGTAGTGGAATTGGACACGCCGTACTTGATTGATGTCGGCTTTGGAGATTCGACGGTCACCCCGATTCCGCTCAGCGGCGAACGCCAAACCGACCATAGCGGAACATACAGAATCGAGGCGCTGGGCGAAGGATTTTATGGATTGATCCGGGAAAGCGGCGGAAAAGATGGCGATGAGCGCATCTTGTACCGATTCAATACCGAAGAAAAAGCACTGGCCGACTTCCATGAGGGCTGCGTCTTCAATCAGGTATCGAGTGAGTCCACTTTCACTCATGACGATCTTGCGACACGCGCTACGGAAGATGGCCGCATCACCCTCTCAGGTGATGTCCTGGTCCTCACCAAGGACGGAGCTAAAACAAAGCGCGCCTTATCATCTGAAGAAAAGACGAAAGTCCTCAAAGAGGATTTCGGTCTGGAACTTGAGATATAAGCTTGGGCGCAATGCTGCATCACGAACAATTTTTCCAATACATTTTATAGCAGTCCATAAAAAAAGAGCAGCCGGCAAACGCCGACTGCTCTTTTCCTATTCTGTTAATCTCCATATTCATACAACGTGATGCTCTCCAGATGGTTGACATAGCGTCGAAGCTCTTTGGCTTGTTCTCTGGTGATGTCGCCGCGTTCGTACATTTTATAAATTTCCGAACGCCCTTTGTCCATCACGACAATGCGCAGCTCTTCTTTCAGCAATTCAAAATGTTCATTGTACTGGGAATCCGGACGTTTCAACCCGCCGATCATTTGTTTATAATCGGTTATGACTGCTTGCATCATATCTTTGTAATCATTTTCAGCAGCCAGATCCTCTAATTTCTTCAGACCTTTTTGGAGTGCCTGCACCTGGATGTCTTTCGCTTCCTGGATTTTGACAAGGCGCGTTTCTTCGTCTTTAACGTATTGGCCGCTGAAACGCTTGAACGCCCGCGCCACTTTCCCTTCAATAAAGACGATAATCGACCGGAAGCCTTTGGAAATGGCTTGTTCCCGGCGGATTAATGATTTATCGAATGCGTCATAGACGGATTCTTCCATGCCGCCTTCTTTAAAAAGATCATCAACATACCGACGCTCTTCCTCTAATGCCGAAAAACGGATTTCCCTCATTCGGTCCCTCAACCTTTTCGTGCCTTTTTCAAGGGAGCTTTCATCAAAATCCAATTGGTTGAGCCGCATCGTATATTCATCGATCAACTCGTAAGCAGCCACTTCGTTCTCGACATTCAATTCTGCCTTCAGTTTTTTGAGGGATGACAGTAAAACTCGGCGGCGCGCTTCTTCCGTTTCAAGCTTCGCCCCTTTTTGTTCCTCTGTCTTCCCTATGCTGAATAACGGCAATAGCACAGTCGCTGCAATCAAGGTGAATAAAATCGTGCCCGCTGCTAAAAAGATGATTAGCGACCGGTTCGGAAAATCATCGCCATTTTCCAATAAATACGGGATCGACAACACGCCGACCATCGTCACCGTGCCGCGGACGCCTGTTAAACTGACCATGACAGCCGTCTTAAAAGTGGGTTTTTCCGCGTCTGCTGCTTTGCCGAGCTTGTATTCGTAGAGAGCGTATAGATAAGCCCACACCAGACGGATTCCCAAAATAACCAGCGCAATGGCCGCTACATAGGACAGCAAAAGCACTTCGCTGAAGTTCTCGTTCTCAAGCACGCCGCTCATAGAAGACGGAATGCTCAGCCCGAGAAGCAGGAACACAAAGCCGTTCAAGATGAACAGCAAGATCGTCCAGATGTTTTCAGTCAATACCTGCTCTTCAGCGACGAACGTTTCAATACGTTCGCGCACAAGCGCGTGGATAATGCCGGCCACCACTACTGCAATGACGCCGGACGCGTGAAGCACATCTTCCGTGATATAGAAAATGAGGAATGGCGTCAGGATGGACAGGAGCGATTGAAACGTCACATCGCTGATTCCCTGCTTCCGCAGCAAGTACCGGATGGCTGTCACTAAAAGGCCGAGGAAGACACCCAAAAAGAGGCCCGCTATGAATTTGTACGAGAAATCGATTGCGGCTTCCTGCACAGAAAAATAGCCGGTGACAACCGCGGCCACGGCGTAATTGAACGCCACGAGACCTGACGCATCATTGATCAGCGATTCCCCTCTTACAAGGTTCAATACTTTTTGCGGTAAATGGATCCGCTTTGCAATGCCGTTGACCGCCACAGGGTCTGTCGGTGATAGAATCGCCGCTAAAGCGAATGCAGCGGGCAGCGGAATATCGCTGATGAGCCAGTGGATGAAATACCCGCCGGCGACTGTCGTAATCAGCACCAGGAAAATCGCATTGCCCAAGATAGGCCCGCGCATGCGCCATAACTCATCACGCGGGAAGTTTTTGCCATCACTATACAGAAGAGGCGCGATGAACAATAACAAAAACCATTCTGTTTGAATATCCAAAGAAATGTCGTCGAACAACATGACCACCACGACGCCAAGCGCAATTTGAATCAATGCCGTCGGGATAAATGGTGTGTAATGGCTAATGATATTTGAAATCATCAAGCAAAACAGCAATAATAAAATAACCAACAATAAATCCATAACATTCTCCAATCTAGCCGTTTCATGTAATCTATTGTATACCCTCAAGTGTGCGCTTGCGACGTTAACGCCATCCATTTCGAAAAAAACAAAAAAAAAAACGCCTCAATGAACGAAGCGAATAAAATAACAGACCTATTCTTTTCACTCAACCCAATGGTTTTTTAAATCTTTAAAGTTTGGCGATATGGATCGGTGCGACAAAGTAAAGTTCTTTCGGACACGTCTGTGCGGTCCTAACCAGTTCCCTAAAGACATTTTCCGATACCACGAAGTTTTGGATGCGGTTCGGCAGCTCGAGCATTTTTTCTGTGGCATGCGACACTTTCACTTCATCGATATCAACCCACACCGATTCGCGCTCGCTCATTTTCTTGCCGTCGCTCACATAAGTCTGTTCCCGGCATAGCCTGGCAAATAACGTAATGAACGTCTCCCCGTCTTCTTCATGTACATTTTTTGACCTCACAAAATAATAAGCGACTGACTGTTTGGGCAAAAGCTGTTTTTGTGGCATAATGGCACACCCCTTTTCATGTTTCTGCATGGATTTGTAGAAATAAAATGGGAAAACGGACTTTTAACTTATGTATAGTCAGCATAAGCATATTCATAAAGTGATCTATCCAGCCTGACTGGAATGTCAGTCTCCCTTCAAAATCCACGAGCTAAATGACTCACCATTAAAAATAGGCTTAAAGTTGTATTTGTGAAGAAAATAAAGAACTTTCAAACTAAATTAACCTAAAATCTGTCAGCATATATAATAGATTACATCTAATAGACTACTGCAAAAAATAGAAAAAGTAAATAAATAATAAAAAAATATTTTTTAAATTAAATAATATGTTTTTTTATTATTTATACTTGTAAACCTAAGTATCTAACGTGACTTTTAACACATGAAATACTCGGAATCGACTTTAATTCTTGTGATTGACACTTTCTCGGACAGCAACTTGAATGCCTGAAAATCAGCGAGAAAAAGCCGAGCAGCGATTGCATGCTGCTCGGCTCTTTTCTCACGCCTATTAGAAACTTCTGTAATCATCGTTTGTCGGCGGATTAGGTTTTTTCTCTTCCGCTTCCGCTTTCGCTTCAAATTTCTCCAACTGGCGTTTGGCCATATCGCGGCCGCCGATGCCGAACGCAATCGCAAATGCGACTGCAAGGCCGGAGACGATGAAGAGAAATGCCAGATTGACAATATTCGTTGCAAAGTTGAGTTGGTCCAATGTCATGAATACAGCCATGATGATGATGGCGTATTTGACAATGCCGCCGGTCATCCGGTTGCCGGAAGACTTGGTGATGTAATTGCCAAGAAGGTTTGCACCGACAATGCCGACGCCCAAGATGATCAATGCGCTCAATACAAGCGGCAGATAATTGATGATCGCGGAACCGATATTATTCAATACATCCAATTGCAATACATTCAAAGCTTCCACTGTGAAGAAGATGATGATCAATACTTGAATCGTTTTGCCGATGATTTTCGCCAAATCGAACGTTGGCACATTCGGGTTGTTGCTGCTGTTCAAGTAGTTGGAAACATTGTCGATTCCAGTACCTTTCAACAAGCTCGTGAGAAGATCTCCGATAAACTTCGCAATCATCACACCAACGATGATGAGGATGATCGCCACAAAGATATTCGGGATCATGTTCAGCACTTGGTTCAGCATAGAAGTGATCGGTTGTGAAATCGATTCGATTTCAAGCGTTTCAAGCGCAATCGTAACGATCGGGATAAGGACAAATACAAATGCCACATTTCCTAAAACATTAGCAAGCGTATTCTTGTCGCTCGCCGACATCCTTTTCGGTGTGTCCGTTTTGTTCGTCAGCTTATTGAACCACTTATCGATATTGACCGTCGCAAGCAAGGTCGCAACAAGATTTTTCACAAATTTTGCGATAAAGAAACCAAGGACCAAAATGATTGTAGCCATCAGCAGGTTAGGCAAGAAAGCCAACAGTTTGTCCATCATATTGGAAATCGGTCTTGCAACTGCTCCCATGTTCAGTTGTTCAAAGACGCTTGGCAGGAAGAGGATAAAGATTAAATAATAGAAGATCTTACCGATGGAATCCAGCTTTGAGTCCGCGTCCTCCACTGTTTTCGCCATGTGGCCTTTGACCATTGCCCGATCCGCGCCGATTTTCTTCAACCCTTTTTGGAAAATCATGCGCACGATTGTTGCTACAACCCACGCGACCAATAGCAACAGGATTGCGCCAAGGATGTTCGGCAGGAAATTGACGACGTTGTACCACATGTCTCGAAATGCAACTGTAATGTCATTCATATTCATTTCTCCTTTCCAATTTTGTTTTCAGCAAATTAAAATAATTGCTACTATTATATTCCCTTTTTATCGAAAATAAACCCAATTGCACTAACTATTCCGATATTTCCAAAAACATTTTCTCCAAGCCACTTTTACAAGACTTTCTTCACCATGTTTAAGATCCGTTCTAAGCGGAATAGTAAGAAGGCATACTTTTTCAGGAAAGCAGGGATTTCATTATGAAAGAGAAAAACACAGAATTGCCGATTGCCCAATCGAAGGTCCAGGACAAGACGCCTGATGCCATCAACCAGGAAATCGAGCGGCAAATCGAAGCGAACGTCGGCTATTTCAAGCGCCAAGGCGGATCGGCCATAAAGGAGCGGATCGACAGTTTAGAGCGTGAATGGAATGTTGGGCGTGCAGCTGCAGGGATAAATGCCGTTTTGGCGCTTGCCGCAACTGGCCTATCATTGGCAGGCGGCAAAAAGTGGCGTATCCTGACAGCGGTTTCGGGCGCATTTATGCTGCAACAGGCATTATTTGGCTGGAGTCCGCCGCAAGCATTGGCCAGAAGAATGCGGATCCGGACTTCGAACGAGATCACGCTCGAGAAACAAGCATTGGAGAATTTACTGAAACAGCCTTCCTAACCCGTTTGGATAAGGGCTCCTTAACATAGCTGCAGGCCTTTTTTTATTGTTTCTATATAAGTTGAATTAAAGAAGTAGCATATTGAAAAACGCGCCGTCGCTAAGAAATCTCTCGATAGCGGGCTGAGGACGCTTGGCGCTCGCCCGCGGCAATAAAACATGTGCTCCTGTATCTCCCCAATTCTTAGGTCGATACCTTCGTAGCTGTTTTGCGGAATATCGAAGATGAATATTCACTAGTTCAACTTATATAGTTCAGGTTTAAAAAAAGAGGAAATAAGGAATAAATCTATCAAACATTATAATTGCTGTTTCTTAGGCGAGTTTTATATAATGGAATTATAACGGTGAAGGGGATGAGCAAAGTGAGCATGGAGACAATAAGAGGATCAAGCATGGTCATAAAAATGACGCGTACTTTAATGGAAGAAGGCTGGGCCTTCATTGCCAATGAATCGAATGTTGTGGTCAGAGCAGAGCATCAAGCTACAGGCGAAGCCATCTCCTTCAATTCTGCCGGCAATCTGAAGCGCTGGCTATACGAAAAAGCCTTAAGCTATTAACTTATATGAACCGCTAATTCTTCAGTGAATTAGCGGTTTTTTAGATTTTCCCGAGCCAGAAGCGAGGATGTGATGATTCTTGGTTGAATGGTTGATCGGTATGCCTCCCGTCATGCAGGCTTTGCTTGCTTCGCTTTTTACATGGGGCGTTACAGCGATTGGAGCTGCAACAGTTTTTCTCGTGAAAAACATCAATTTGAAAGTTATGGATGCCATGCTCGGATTTGCCGGAGGGGTCATGATAGCTGCCAGCTTTTGGTCGCTTTTGTCTCCCGCGATAGCGATGGCGGAACACTCGCATTCCCAGCCCGCCTGGCTTATCAGTGCCGTCGGCTTTTTGGCAGGCGGATTATTCATTTTCCTGTTAAACCGATACATTCCCCATCAGCACCCGTCCGATAAAAACATCACACCAAGCGCAAATCGCAGCCGCCTTTTGGTGCTCGCAATTACACTGCATAACATCCCTGAAGGCCTCGCTGTCGGCGTTGCCTTCGGAGCAGTGGCTGCGGGCTATGAAGAAGCTTCGCTGGCGGGCGCCGTCGCTTTGGCAATCGGCATCGGGCTGCAGAACTTTCCTGAAGGCATTGCAGTTGCGATGCCTATCCGCCTTGAAGGAAATTCCCGCCTGAAAAGCTTTCTGTACGGACAAGCTTCGGCACTCGTTGAGCCGGTTGCGGCAGTGGCTGGAGCTTTAGCCGTCAGCATGATGCAGCCGCTGCTTCCTTATGCCTTAAGTTTCGCTGCCGGGGCAATGATTTTCGTCGTCGCAGAAGAAGTGATTCCGGGTTCGCGGGAAAACGGCAACCACGGACTTGCAGCGAATAGCCTGCTTATCGGCTTTGCCATCATGATGATGCTGGACGTTGCGTTGAGCTGAAAACGAAAAATGCTTAAATCCCTTCGTATTAATTAAAATATTAATATTATGTAATCTAATGTCAATATACACTATGCTGTATAAGGTATATAAATTCTATACAAAGGGCCTTTTTCTTCTCTTTTAAGTACTTTGCCCAAAAAACGCTAACAGATATTTGAATTCCGCCAACAAAAAATCTGCTGCCCGTACTCCGGCTGCAGATTTTTTGTTAGACTGGACAAGCGGTTATTCCGCCTCACTGAAATTTTCAGTGCAGATTGAATCTAAATGATATTGTAAAACCCTTTTTATTTTGGCTTCTTCCCTTTGTGCTGGATTGGCTAACGCTTTAAGCACCAGTCCGTCCACCAATGCGGACAAGCGCTCTGTTTCGATTTCCAGATCCGCGTTCTTCGGCAATAAATTTAAAAGGGCCAAATACGAGATGACGTTCTTCGCCGCGGAATAAGCAGCGTCTGGAACACTTCCAGAGGTTTCAACATCATGCAGAGCTGCCACCTTCAAGCTCAACCGTACCGAAGTTTCAAGCACCTGCCCTTCTTCTAATGGCAGCAGACAGAGCAGCACATGAAAAATTTTCTCTTTCGGCTGTACGTCGTCCTGGAATATGGAGTCGATTTTTTCACCCAACCTGGCATGGACCAATTGATTGGCATAAGCCAATAATTCATTTTGCGCCGAAAAATAATAGCGCATTGCACCAAGAGATAATCCGGCCTCCTTTGCGATAGTTCTGGCTGACGCTTTATGCATGCCCTGCTGCAAAATTACTCTCCACGCGGCTTCGGCTATTGCTTGCTTTTGTTTGGGGTGATCGATAAGTTTCGGCATGTTTCCATTGTATCAGAATAATAGTAATTTTCAATTAATTTGATACGGTTGTATCATATTGTTTTATTAGCACTTTTTTTATTAGTACAGACGTACTGCCAACTATGCACCGTTTTGCCTCTCTTGTGGATAACCTGATGGTCCTGTGGGTTTCTTTCCACATCCTCCATTTGGCGAACTGGAACAAGTTTGACCCGCTGCAGCAAAGCTAAAACACCCTTGGATCCTTCCCTTTGATGGGATTGGATTCAAGGGTGTTTTTTGACATAGAGCAAGATCATTCCATTTCTTTTTCAGTGAAATAGACATTCCGTTTTAGCAGCTCTTCCGGCAATGCGCCGAATGGGATGCGGACAGTAAATACTGTCCCCTCCCCTTCTGTGCTGTCGGCTTCGATTGTGCCGCCCTGCAAGTCGACAATCGTTTTTGCGATTGACAAGCCCAAGCCGTAGCCGCCTTCCTTGCGCGACCGTACCTTGTCGGCCCGGTAGAAACGCTGAAAAATCTTATCGCGGTCTTCTGACGACATGCCGATGCCGTTGTCTTTCACGGTTATCAACAGCTCACCATGCCTTTTTTTATGCTCCACCGCCAAGGCAATTTTCACCAGACCTCCGCTAGGCGTATACTTTATGGCATTTTCCGCCAAGATGTACAGCACTTGTGTCAAACGGTCGCTGTCGCCTTGGACAAAAATCTCATCCTCCGCTTCAAGTTCCAGCTGGATCTCTTTCTTGGCGCTCAGTTCGCTTAGCGACGCCATAACTTGCGCGGCTGCCGGCCTGAAGTTGAACCATTCCTTTTTCACTTCAACTACAGCTTGCCCGGAATCCGAGCGTGCCAGGGCGAGCAGCTCTGTAATCAATTTGGACATCCGTTTAACCTCGTGCTTCAACGTGCTTTGAATTTTTTTCGAAAAAGGGCTGTTACCGCTTTCCATTTCCAATGCCTCCACCGCAGATAAGATGACGCTGAGCGGCGTGCGCAGTTCGTGCGATGCATTCGATACAAACTCCCGTTGAACATTATAGGCTTGTTCGACCGGAACCATCGCCCGCTTAGCCATCCAACGGCTCAATATCACACCGATCAACGCAAACAGCAATGCGACACCTGTGAAGACGATGATCAGCCATTGCATGACTGATTTATAAAAGCTGTTGTCAACTCCCATATACATCATCGCGATGCGAGTGCCGTCATGGTAGACTGGCCGGGCCAAGACGAGCACTTCCCTTTCAAAATCCTGGAAGTCAGCGAATAGCGGATCGTCTTGCGGAATATCGATTGGAAAGCGTTTAAATTCGACGTCTTCCGTCACCCAATCCTCAATCAAATCCAGATAAAGAGGGCGCAGCTCTTCGTAATCATCCTGATTGATCATCAAATCTCCCGAGTTATCAGTAATGTAATAGAATACGTTATTTTCCGCAAGCACTCTGCGCTCCTGCTCCCGCCAAGCGCCACCGCTTCCATACAGCGCCCGTTCAGCCATCGAAACTTCCCTATCGGATAACAAGCTGAGCGTCTTCTCCTGATCTTGTTTTAGTTCTACATAAAAGACTGACAATGTAAAAAGCACAAAGACCACGAGAAACGCGATGATGGCGGTACTGTAAAACAGCGTCAGCCTGTTGCGGGTCCGGGAAAAGACATCTTTGACTTCACTTGTCTTAACATCAGGTTTTTTCAATTCTGTAGCCTACTCCCCTGATTGTTTCGATCAGGCTTTCGCCCTCATCGGCATCAACTTTTTTCCTCAATAGCTTCATTGTAGCGTCAATCGTCTTCATCGACACATCCGTATCAAATCCCCAAATGCGGTCAAAAATCAATTCCCGTGTCAATACTTTCCCCCGATTTTGCACGAGCATGTCCAGCAGCTCGAACTCACGCGGCGTCAAACTGATTTGCTCTTCATCACGGCACACACTATGGGAAGCCCTGTTGATCTTCAGTCCATTAAACTCCACAATTTCCTCCTGCAGAGGAGAAAATGTGCGCCGGGCCAATGCACGCAAACGGGCCCAAAGCTCTTCGATTTCAAAAGGTTTGACCAAATAATCATCCGCGCCCGCATCCAGGCCTTCAACCCGGTCGCTGAGGGAATCTTTCGCCGTCAGCATCAGCACGGCGCCGCTATAACCTTGTTTGCGAAGTTTCTTGCAAATTTCAACGCCATCGCCGTTCGGCATCATCCAATCCAATACAATGACGTCGTAGAAAGAAGCAAGCGCGTAATCGTAGGCGTCCTCGCCTTCCATTACCCAGTCGACCGACTTGGCCCCTTTTTTCTTCAGCAGATGGACTGTCAATTCCCCCAACATCTCATCGTCTTCCGCCAATAGCACTTTCATCGCAAACACCCCTTCCACCCAATCGATCGCTCTTATATCTATATTAGAACATATTCAAATGAAATATAGATGAAATTTTCAGAAATCATCATTTACTGAAAATTTACCATGGCTACCCAGTCCATGGGTAGCATTTTTGCTTATTGTAGTTTAATTTTCAGATAAGCTTCAGTTTCATACAATAGATTGGTACCGTGGCAAACAGCTATATACAAAAATCCGCTAAGCTTCGGCTTAGCGGACTAGTAAAACATTAGATCCAATACCTTTATTGCGCCGCTTCCGGATCGCGTATTGACCCCATGAATAGAATTGCGCCTGTTTGCTCATCACTGATGGCGATGAAATACGGCCGATCCACCACCATCGATACTGCCTCCGGACCCGCTGACTCGCCGACGACATCAATTTGGGTCGCCGCTGCCGCTTCAGTTCCTTTTTCATCAACATCGATAAAAGTTTTCTGTTTCACAAGGCTGATCCATAGCGGATCATCTTCTTCGATTATTTTTGAAAAATTCGCCCCTTTTTGGAAGGCTGTGGCCATTCCAAGCTTTTTCATCACATTGTTCAGTTCAACTTCATAGGAAAGCTGAAACTTCGGCATTTCGATCGACACAGACTGTTCGCTGAATCCGGTTTTCCAACTTTCCCATTTTTCGCTGGTCAATGACTCCGTAAATTCTTCAAGCGTCGTTCCTTCCGCCGGCAGGAATATGTTCATGCTCATATCGCCTTCGCCGTAAGGCAATGCCACAGCTTGGAATTCATCGGTTTCCATATAATCCAAAACCGTCTCCATTTTCATGAATTGCTTTTCCATAGACTTGCCTTTTTCGCTGTAAAACGGCGCCGGTGCGGTTTGTTTTGGATCAAATGCAAATTGCCAATCGCCGTTGAAATAAATGGCGTTCAGCAACATGACCACAAGGTCCGGATTGAGGGGTTCGGCCACCATGTCCTTTATCTTGCCGCCCGTTGCATCTTCCACCCAGCCATTGATCTTGTCTACTGTTCCTGTTGCTGTCACATCAATCACTTCGAGTTCGGCGTTAAAATAGTCTTGGTTGTTGGAGGCAAATCCTTGTTGCAAATGAAACTTGCCATTCAGCCACATCGAGTTCGCCACGTTCAAAGTGATGTCTTTGGAATCCTTATCGAGCATAGCAAGGAGTGAGGCATTCGCCCGGTTCATGTCTTCCACGCCCAGCTCAGTGTGCAGCACTTCGGCGATTTCTTCTTTCGTTTCACCGTCCGCCCCGTTATAGGCCATCGCCAACGCCATGTAAAGGCTAGTAGGGGAAATAAATGCGTTGCCTTTGCTGTCCGGTTTAATTTCAGGCAGCACCGCCATTCCCAGCGCATTGCCCGACAAAGTGATGTTTTGGTAATCGTCTTTGCCGAATTCCACATCATCTGCAACGTCGGTCCCTGAAGAATCACTTCTTTGTCCGCATCCGCTAATAAGCATTAATGCCGCGATTGATAAAACCAGCCATTTTTTCACCCCACACTCCCCCTTTTTATTCAGTAGACTCGTTTGATGTGAAAAAAGTTTCAGCAAGCGAAAAGCCGCTTCAGCATGGAGGCTGAATCGGCTTTTAATTCTAGCTTATTGGCGTTTTCTTTTAATGAAATCGGCTTCAATGTCTTTTTTCCATTGGCCGTCGAGCTTTTCATTGTGGCGGAATGACGTGACCGCTTCGCTCAAAACATTGAAATTCAATTCGGTTCCTTCCGCATCTGCATGGTAGTCGGCAGCGAATTCTTTGCCGATGCCAAATTTTTCAGCAGCTGCGGCGGCGTCGATATTGGCACCCAGGAAAATGAATTCCCACATGAATTCCTCTTTTTGGCGGGCGATCAAGGATTTGATCTTCTCCTGTGTGTATTCACAGCTGGCGTTTTCCATGCCATCCGTTGTAATGACGAAGATTACTTTTGCAGCGCGCTCTTGTTCGTTAGTGCTTTTTTGGACATTGCGGATTTTTTGGATAGTGGCACCGACCGCGTCAAGCAGCGCTGTCGTGCCGCTGACTTCGTATTCTTTATCCGTTATCGGTCCAATACCGTTCAGCGGAATGCGATCGTGCAGCAGCTCATAGCCGTGATTGAACAGCACTGTGGTGACCCGCGCATCGCCCGGTTCTTTTTTCTGCTTGGCGATCAGTGCGTTGAACCCGCCGACCGTATCGCTTTCAAGTCCGGCCATTGACCCGCTTTTGTCCAAGATGAATACCAATTCCGTCATTTCTTTGTTCATGTTTTTTCCTCCTCAAGTTGTTTTGTCTACAACCTAAGGATACGATTTCAAGAGAGGCCAAAGGTCGCTTTAAAAGCGACAAATAAATCTCATGCCAATTGCCGTGAATTGCCTTCTTCACGCGCCCAAAATCGCTTGGTTAAATGAAAACAAGGCTTCGTTGATTTCGTATATATCGTATTTTTGATGGACAATAAAATACTCAATGATGACATCGAATTTATTGCTGCGCGACAAGGCATAGCCCGCGCTTGCCAATAAATCCTCGGTTTCATCCAAATCAAGCTCCAGCGCAATGGCGAACGCGATGATTGTTTTCTTCATCGGCGTATATGAAGGTGCATTTCTTATTTTAGAGAATAGCTTGCGGTCGACATTGGCTTTTTTATACGTTTCGACATCTTCCATGCCTTTTTCATCAATAAAGCGCAGCAGACGCGCAGAAAACGGTTCATCAATGCGCGCCAGGAAATCTTCAAGCGAACTAGGTATTTCTACCTTAAACTCTTGAAGAATTGTTTCTATCCTGTCTTCCTGTTCAAAACGCGGATAGCGCACGGCCATTTCTTCGACGTAATGTTCATCAATATAGGAATTGATGGAATCGGCCAGCGATTCACTGATGACAAAGGATTTTTGGTCGAAAACGACCAGGTACACCAGAATCTCGTGATCCTGCAGGAATTTGCGGATTTCTGAAACGGCAATGTCCAACGCTTGGTCTTTTGGGTAGCCATAAATCCCCGAAGAAATGAGCGGAAAAGCAATCGATTCACAGCCCAGCTCATGTG
>DATISS010000069.1:0-9006 GCA_035468565.1 Planococcus sp. (in: firmicutes) | reverse complement strand
TGTTCCCGCTGCCGGAAGGGACGGACCGCTTGCGTTACATAGAAGAACTCTGCAAGGCTGGCCTTGCGGAGCGGCTGCCCGGGGCAACCGCTGCCTATTCACAGCGGCTGTCGTATGAATTAGGTGTCATCAGCCAAATGGGCTTTATCGATTATTTTTTGATTGTTGCCGACTTCATGAAGTTTGCGCGCGACCAGGAAATTCTGACAGGGCCGGGCAGGGGTTCTTCGGCCAGTTCGCTTGTCGCTTTCTCGCTGCGCATTACAGACGTCGACCCGCTTGAGCATGGGTTGCTATTTGAACGTTTCTTGAATCCGGAACGCGTGACGCTGCCGGATATCGATATCGATTTCGCTGACCATCGGCGCCACGAGGTCGTGGAATACGTCGCGCGAAAATACGGCAAAGAGAGAACCGCCCAGATTATCACATTCGGAACCTTATCGGCAAAAGCGGTCGCGCGCGATACTGCAAGGGTCTTTGGATTCGAGGCGGAAGAGCTGGAGGCGATTTCCAAGATGATTCCGAACCGACCGGGAACGACTCTCCGGTCGGCATTGAAAGAATCCACCAAATTCAGCGATTGGGTCACTTCCAAAGATGAACGCAAAACGTGGTTCAAAACAGCGTTGAAATTAGAGGGGCTGCCGCGGCATGCCTCGACGCATGCTGCGGGTGTGATATTAAGCCCAGCCCCGTTGGTCGACCTCGTGCCGATTGAAAAAGGCAGCGAAGAAATTTACATCACCCAATGGCCGATGGGGGAGCTTGAACAAATCGGCTTGCTGAAAATGGATTTTCTCGGCCTGCGCAACTTGACGATTCTTGAGCAAATCCGACGGCTGCTGCATCGCCAAAGCGGAAAGTGGATCGATTACCGCAAAATTCCGCTTGAGGACGATGCCACTTACGCATTGCTGGCGAAAGGCGATACGACAGGCATCTTCCAGCTCGAAAGCGACGGCATGAGGCGCTCGCTGCAGCAAGTCAAACCGACAGCGTTCGGCGATATCGTAGCAGTCAACGCGTTGTTCCGGCCGGGTCCGATGGAGTTTATTCCGTTATACGCGCGCCGCAAGCATAAACAGGAAAGCGTGGCGTATGCCCATCCGATACTGGAGCCGATTCTCGCGGAAACATACGGCGTCATCGTCTACCAGGAGCAAATCATGCAGATTGCCGCTCAGATGGCGGGCTTCTCCCTCGGGGAAGCCGACTTGCTTCGGCGGGCTGTCAGCAAAAAGAAACGTGAAATCCTCGATGAACAGCGTCTGAACTTTACCAAAGGCGCAGCCGCAAAAGGGTTCCCCGCGGATGCAGCAACGGAAGTCTACGATTTGATCGTCCGCTTTGCAGATTACGGATTCCCGAAAAGCCATGCAGTCGCCTATAGCATGATTTCCTATCAACTGGCGTTCATGAAGACACATTACGCCGTTCCATTTTATGCGGCAATGCTGGCGAACAGCGCTGGCAATAACGAAAAAATTCAGCAGCTGCTGCAGGAGATAAAAGGGCGCACTATTCCGGTTCTTTCACCTTCAGTCCAGGACAGCGGCTACTCGTATTCAGTGGATAAGGGAGGGATCCGGATCGGGTTGAATTCGGTGAAAAGCGTGCCAGGCAGTGCCATCAAAGCATTGCTGAACGCGCGCAAAGAAGGGCCGTTCACCAGCATGTTCAATATTGCGGAACGCATCTCAGCAGTGCATTTTACAAGAAAAGCATTTGAACCGCTGATAAAAGCAGGAGCATTGGATGGTTTCGGCATGGATAGAGGGGTTCTCCTGGCGTCGCTCGACAGTGCAGTGAAACACGCTGAACTGGTCAAGCCGAACGAGGAGCCTGGGCTTTTTGACGATATGGGTACAAGCTTCATGAAACCGAAACACGCCAAAGCTTCACCGATGCCGGAAAACTTGAAACTCGAGTTTGAAAAAGAGGTGCTCGGTTTTTATTTGTCGACGCATCCGATTGCGCGGGAAAAAGAACAGCGGCAAAAATCCTTTGCCGATTTAGCAGAATTAAAAAACTGTAAAGACCGCGAATCCGTTCTTGTGCTTGGAATGGTAGAGGATGTCAAGCGGATCCGCACGAAAAAAGGAGACGCCATGGGATTTGTCACGCTGCAGGACGACACCGGCCCCGCATCAGTGACCTTATTTCCGGCTGAATACGCCAAGTTCAACGCATTGCTTGAAATGCACGCCGTTTTGGAAGTGCAAGGCACGATTGAAAACCGCAACCAAAAAACGGCCATTATTTGCAAAATGATAACCACCTGACTGCCTTTCTTCAAAGAAAGGCAGTTTTTTCTTTACGTATGGCGAAAAGTTTTGTATTCTAAACAATATGAGTGGCCAGACCACTTTCAAATTTATGGAAATTAGGGGCGAGCATGAATCAATCAAAGCGATATTTAGACATTGTCAAAGAAATACGAGACATGATCCGGCATGAGAAAATCAGGCCGGGCGACCGCATTCCATCTGAAAGGGAACTGGCTGAAAAACTTCAAGTCGGCAGATCGACGCTTAGGGAAGCGCTGCGGAGCCTTGAATTATTGGGGCTCATCGAAACACGCAGAGGAGAAGGGACGTTCCTGTCCGACCATCGCAACCACAAACTAGTGGAGGTTTTATCCACTTTCATATTGCAGGACAACCAATCCCGGGAAGATGTCTGGGAAACAAGGCTGATGCACGAAATCTCGGCAATCCAGTCAATCTGCAACAATAAAGCGTTGGCGGAGCTTCGCATCTGGGACAGCTTCAAGAAAAGGCTCGAAAGCGAAAGTTTCCAACGGGCCGATTTTGTGCGCGAATTGATGGTCTTGTCCGGCAACCGCCTATCGCTGAAAATTTGGTTCCTGCTTCATCAATACAGCGGCAGCCCCTATTCGCACGAAGTGGCAGAAGATGAAAAAGAATTGATGCAACCGATATTGGATGCACTCGAAAACCAACAAGAAGAGAAGGCGATCCACGCTTTCAAAACCTGGAGCGAATGGATAGAAAAAAGGAGAATGTTAAATGGCGATAATTCGTGAAATATTTAAACGCAATAAGGACGATAGAGAAGCGACAATCCCTTCGAAAAAATCCAAGGATGTGCCGGAAGGGCTGATGACGAAATGCCCGGAATGCAAAGAGATCACCTTGACGAAAGATTTGACGAAATTATTGAAGGTCTGCCCGAAATGCGGCCATCATTTTAAAATGACTGCGTATGAACGGATTGACAGCTTGCTTGATGAAGGTTCTTTCCACTCGATGGACGACCATTTGAAATCCGAGAATCCGCTCGGCTTTCCCGGCTATACTGAAAAAATCAAGGCCGACAGCGAAAAGACTGGCTTGAACGAAGCGGTACTGACGGGAATCGGCAAAATAGGCGGTCATGAAATTTCAATCGCCGTCATGGATTCTCATTTCCGTATGGGCTCGATGGGCTCGGTAGTCGGCGAAAAAATCACCCGCGCTATAGAAGCGGCGACCAAACGCGGAATCCCGATCCTAATCTTCACAGCGAGCGGCGGCGCGCGCATGCAAGAAGGTGTTTTATCGCTGATGCAAATGGCGAAGACAAGCGTTGCGTTGAAGCGGCACAGTAATGCCGGGCTCTTATTCGTGTCCATTTTGACGCATCCGACGACTGGCGGTGTATCTGCAAGTTTCGCATCGGTCGGCGATATCAATATTGCAGAACCAAAAGCGCTCATTGGCTTTGCAGGACGCCGGGTCATTGAACAGACCGTGCGCGAGAAACTGCCGGAAAATTTCCAGACAGCCGAGTTCCTGTTGGACCATGGCCAATTGGATGCCGTCGTCCATCGTGGGAAAATGAAAGAAACTTTAACGGCAATCGTTAAACTTCACTCGAAAGGGGCTGAGCCCAATGCCCAAGCATAAATCGGCAAAAAAAACTGCTCCGAAATCGATGGGTTTTGAAGAGCCTTTAATTCAATTGCATAAAAAGATCAATGAACTGAAGGAGTATTCCACTACGGCAAAAGTGGATTTGGGCTCGGAAATCAAGAGCCTTGAAGATCGCTTGGCAAAGCTGGAAAACGACATTTACGAAAACATGAAGCCTTGGGACCGTGTCCAAGTGGCGCGGCATCCGGAGCGTCCAACAACATTGGATTACATCCCGATGATTTTTGATGAGTTTATTGAATTCCACGGCGACCGTTTATATGGCGACGACGAGGCCATTGTCGGTGGCATCGCTCTATTTGAAGGACAGCCGGTTACGGTGATTGGCCATCAGCGTGGGAAAAGCACGAAAGAAAACATACGCCGCAATTTCGGCATGCCCCATCCAGAAGGCTATCGCAAAGCCCTCCGTCTGATGAAGCAAGCTGAGAAGTTCAAGCGCCCTATCATTTGCCTAATTGATACAAAAGGCGCGTATCCGGGGAAAGCGGCGGAAGAACGAGGCCAAAGCGAAGCGATTGCGCGCAACCTCGTAGAAATGGCTGGCCTGGAAGTACCAGTCCTGTCGATCGTCATCGGAGAAGGAGGCAGCGGCGGCGCGCTTGCGCTCGGAGTCGGAAACCATATATTGATGCTGGAGAATTCGACGTTCTCAGTCATCTCTCCGGAAGGTGCCGCTTCGATTCTCTGGAAAGATTCATCACTTGCGCAAACAGCAGCGGAAGCGATGAAAATCACTGCACCCGATTTGCTTGAAATGGGCATCATCGAGCGCATAATTCCAGAAGTCCGCGGCGGCGCACACCATAATTCTCACAAACAGGCAGCATTTATGACAGCAGCAATCAAAGAATCACTTGCTGAACTGAATAAGCTGAACAGTGATGAACTAATCAGCCAGCGTTATGTGAAATTCAAATCAATAGGCGTTTTTAATGAATAAAGGACCGCTTCGGCGGTTTTTTTCGTTTCAGTTAGTAAATTTGATTGCTATATTAGTTGATATAAAGAAGTAGCATATTGAAAATCGCTCCGGACGCTTAGGGCTTGGCGCTCGCCCGCGGCAAAAAACATGTGCTCCTGCAGCACTTCGTGCTTCGTCGCAAAGGTATTCCCCCAATTCTTGGGTCAATACCTTCGCAGCTGTTTTGCGGAATATCGATGATGAATATTCATTAGTTCAACTTATATAGCTTTTCAGATGGCAATATTTTAATGAAAAAATAATGAAAAATTAACAGTGCAACAGGCTTTTCAAGACTGACAGTCGAGTGCTAGCGTGGTATGGTGAAAAGAGTAAACGGATTAGCAGGAGGGATTTGCATGAAAAGAATAGGCGTATTGACCAGTGGGGGAGATTCTCCAGGCATGAATGCCGCGGTACGGGCTGTTGTGCGTAAAGGGATTTATGAAGGAATTGAAGTATTCGGAGTATACAGCGGCTATCAAGGATTGATTGACGGCAAAATCTCCAAATTGGAAGCGGGCGACGTCGGCGATATCATCCAGCGCGGAGGAACCGCATTGTATTCGGCGAGATGTCCGGAATTCATCACGGACGCCGGCCAGGAAAAAGCGATTACCCACATGAAAGAGCATGGCCTTGAGGGGCTTGTGGTTATCGGCGGGGACGGTTCTTACCGTGGAGCCATGGCGCTTACGAAAAAAGGGATGCCGGCGGTAGGGGTTCCGGGCACGATTGATAATGACATTCCGGGAACGGATTACACGATCGGTTTTGATACGGCATTGAATACAGTAATTGAAGCAATCGATAAAATCCGCGATACTGCAACGAGCCATGAACGGACATTTATAATAGAAGTTATGGGCCGCGATGCAGGGGATCTTGCTTTATGGGCAGGGCTTGCCGGAGGTGCAGAAACCATTTTGATACCGGAACAGGTTTTTAATCTGGATGATATGATTGATCGGTTGGAAAAAGGGAAAAAGCGCGGCAAGAAGCACAGTATCATTATCGTCGCTGAAGGCGTCATGAGTGCGCAAGATTTGGCAAGTCTGCTTGCAGAGAAATCTGATGCCGAAACGCGCATCTCAGTCCTCGGACATATCCAGCGTGGCGGTTCGCCAACCGCACGAGACCGCGTTCTCGGAAGTTTGTTCGGCGCGCGCGCAGTGGAAGCATTGCTAAATGGCGAGGGCGGTAAAGCGATTGGCATGGTCAACAACAAAGTTGTCGATTATGATATGGAAGAAGCATTTAAGCAGAAACGCAAAGCGGATATGAGCTTGTATAAATTATCTAAAGAACTATCAATTTAAAAGCATATTGGAGTGAGGACATTGAGGAAAACGAAAATCGTCTGTACAATTGGGCCGGCAAGTGAAACGCCGGAGCTACTAGAAGCGCTGATCAATGCGGGAATGAACGTTGCGCGTTTGAACTTTTCACACGGCAACCACGAAGAACACGCGCTGCGCATCAAGCGCATCCGTGAAGCAGCAGCAAAAACAGGGAAGATCGTCGGCATTCTGCTCGATACGAAAGGCCCTGAAATCCGTACCCATCAAATGGAAAATGACGCGATCGATTTGGAGACCGGACAAAACATTGCCATCTCCATGACGGAAGTGCTGGGGACCAAGGAAATGTTCTCAATCAGCTACGGCCGATTGATCGATGATGTGCACGTCGGTTCGGTTATCTTGCTTGATGACGGATTGATTGAATTGCATGTCACTGGCATTGACAAGGAAAAAGGGCTACTTCGTACAGTAGTTGAAAATGCAGGAACGCTGAAAACGAAAAAAGGCGTAAACGTACCGGGCGTTTCTGTCCAATTGCCGGGTATGACTGAAAAAGATGCTCAGGATATCCTTTTTGGAATTGAGCAAAACGTGGATTTTGTAGCGGCTTCATTTGTCCGCAGAGCTTCTGACGTGATGGAAATCCGTGGCCATTTGGAAAATAACAACGGCTCGCATATCCAGATCATACCGAAAATCGAGAATCAGGAAGGCGTCGACAATATCGATGAAATCCTTGTTGTATCGGACGGCCTGATGGTGGCGCGAGGGGATCTCGGCGTAGAGATTCCAGCAGAAGAAGTGCCGCTTGTCCAAAAATCATTGATTGAAAAATGCAATAGTGCAGGGAAACCGGTCATTACTGCGACACAAATGCTTGATTCCATGCAGCGCAACCCGCGTCCGACAAGAGCGGAAGCAAGCGACGTTGCTAACGCCATTTTTGACGGAACTGATGCGATCATGTTGTCAGGCGAAACAGCTGCCGGCATTTATCCGGTTGAATCGGTCGAAACGATGCACCGCATTGCGGTGACCACAGAAGCGGCATTGAATTACAAACAGCTTGTCGATAACCGCCGCAAGGAAAAAGAGCCGAATATGACGGAAGCGATCGGCCAGGCAGTCGCCTATACCGCGCTGAACCTTAAAGTGAAAGCGATCATCGCTCCGACAGAAAGCGGCCATACCGCGATGATGATTTCAAAATACCGTCCGGGTGTGCCGATCATCGCTGTGACATCAACTGACCGTCCGTCGCGCAAGCTTACACTTGTCTGGGGCGTCCAGCCGATTGTTAGCAAGAAAGTGATGTCGACCGATGAAGTCCTTGAAAATGCGGTGGATGAAAGCTTGCGACATCATTATGTAAAACACGGCGACATGGTTGTCATTACGGCAGGGGTGCCGGTAGGGCAAGCAGGCACGACCAATTTGATGAAAATCCACTTGATCGGCGACAGCATAGCGCAAGGCCAAGGAATTGGCAGAATGAGCGCTTTCGGCAGAACACTTGTCGTTAAAAACGCGGAAGAGGCGCTGGCTTATGATGCAACAGGCAAAATTATCGTGACGATTGGTTCAGATCGCGACATGATGCCTGCGATCAAGAAATGTGCCGGGCTGATCACTGAAGAAGGCGGATTGACGAGCCATGCCGCAGTAGTCGGATTGAGCCTTGGAATTCCGGTCATTGTCGGAGTTGAGGGTGCTACATCATTGATTAAAAACGATTACGACATTACGATAGATGCAGAAACTGGCATCATCTATGACGGCCATGCCAGTGTTTTATAAGTTCAGCAAGGAGGGGAAATCGTTATGAAATGGTTTTTCTTGGCTTTAATCATCGTCCCGACACTGGAACTTACGCTTCTTTTATGGGCGAGCGACGCCATGGGGATTTTCCCGACGCTTGGATTGATTATTGCGACCGGGTTGATTGGTGCTTTTTTGGCTAAGAAACAAGGATTAAAGGCGCTCCGCAACATTCAAGACAGCATGGGGAGCTTGCAGCCGCCAGGCGAACACCTGATCAACGCAGCATTGGTGCTAATCGGCGGCGTCTTGCTGTTGACGCCCGGGTTCATCTCCGATGCAATCGGGCTGTCGCTGCTGTTCAAGCCGACCCAAAAAATCTACAAGCCGCTAGTCGGTAAAATAATTCAGAAAAAGATGAGTGGCACTCGGATTATCGAGGGATAATCCCGAGTGAAACCATCGTTACTTTGAGAAAAATTTCACAAAAACAAGCGTTTTCATTCACAAATTCTACAATGTTGATTATAATAGCTGAGTAAGGGAATTTATTCATGCTCGAGAAAAGTAGATAACCCATCATTCGGGCTTTTTTTTTGGAATGGTGAATTACAGTAAAAGGAGCGATTTTAATGACATCCTCAAAAGGTTTAGAAGGTGTAGTAGCTACACAATCCGCGATCAGCTCTATCATTGATGACACGCTTACATACGTCGGCTACGATATCGATGACTTAGCCGTTAACGCCAGCTTTGAAGAAGTGATTTATCTATTATGGCACCAGCGCTTGCCGAAAGCAGACGAGCTTGCTGAACTGAAACAGCAATTGGCTGACAACATGGCAGTGCCGCAGGCCGTATTGGATCATTTCAAAACATACGACATCAAAAAAGTTCATCCGATGGCGGCGTTGCGTACAGCCGTATCGATGCTCGGCTTGTTCGATGAAGAAGCCGAAGAGATGAACCCTGAAGCGAACTACCGCAAAGCGATCCGCATCCAGGCCAAAATTTCCACTTTGGTGACGGCGTTCGCACGCGT
>DATISS010000068.1:0-12485 GCA_035468565.1 Planococcus sp. (in: firmicutes) | reverse complement strand
ATCTTCGCGTCGATCACCGGTTGGCTTCCAAACTCCAAGCCGAATTCAGCTGACAGCACATAATAGCCTTTTTTGGTTATGATGCTTTTTCTGTAGCCTAATTCCATCTCTTCTTTCGATAGCACCAGCTTGTCTCCTTCGGGAGTTAAAACCGTTGCCTGGAGAATGATGTCTTTAATCTCCCCGCCATATGCGCCAGCGTTCATCGCCATGGCGCCGCCAATGGACCCTGGAATTCCACAAGCAAATTCAAAACCGGTCAGCCGGTTCACAGCCGCGGCTTTTGATACTTCCTTGATATGGGCGCCGCCCTGTGCATAGAGCGTCGCACCCGTAATGCGGATTGCATGCAGGCTTTTCAAGTTCAGCACGATTCCGCGCACGCCGCCATCACGCACGACCATATTCGAGCCATTGCCAAGAAGCAGCAAAGGTATATTATTTTCATATGCATATTTAACAGTGTAAGCTGTTTCATCTTCAGTTGTCGGTGTCACAAAAATATCAGCTGGCCCACCCATACGCGTTAAGGTATGCAGGCGAAGCGGCTCATCTATCTTCACGTGATCATTAGCCAAAAATCGGCGTAGATCCGTTAACCATTTTTCTTTCGTCATTGCAAGCAAATCCCTTCTAAACTTTTCGCTTTTAATAGTATCTAATTTTCTTGCCCTTTTGACAAGGGATAGCACCATGTTCCGTTCAAAAGACCGATAAAATAAATACCTCGAATTCAAGAGTTTTTAATTAAAGAATATTGACATTGAGATTCCAAGCGCTTATAGTTGAAATAAATACATTACTATTAGGAGGAATAATAATATGAAAAAATGGACAGTAGACCCAGCGCACTCAGAAATCGGATTTTCAGTAAAACATATGATGATCTCTAAAGTAAAAGGCTCATTCACTTCATTCGAAGCGGAAGTCGAAGCGAACGAAGAAGACTTGGCTGGCGCTTTGATCGATTTCAAAATCGACATTACTAGCATCAATACAAACAACGAAGATCGCGACAACCACTTGCGTTCAGCTGATTTCTTCGATGCTGAAAACCACCCCCACATCATGTTCACTGCGAATGACATCGTGAAAAAGAACGATGAATACGAATTGACTGGCGACCTTACGATCAAAGGTGTTACACGCTCTGCCACTTTCGAAGTGGAATACGGCGGCAAAGGCACAAACCCTTGGGGCGTTGAAGTTGTCGCTTTCAATGCTGAAAGCAAAATCAACCGCAAGGATTTCGGCCTGACTTGGAACCAAGCTCTTGAAACAGGCGGCGTACTTGTCGGCGAAGATATCAAGATTTCATTGGAATTGCAGGCAAACCCTGCGTAATCCGAAAAACTAATTGAAAAGCAGTGCGGAGATTTTTCCGCACTGCTTTTTATATTTAAGTTGAATTAATAGTTTATAATCTTCGATATTCCGCAAAACAGCTGCGAAGGTATCGACCCAAGAATTGGGGAGATGCCTTTGCGACGAAGCAGCGAAGCGATGCAGGAGCACATGGTTTTTGCCGCGGGCGAGCGCCAAGCCCCCTCAGCCCGCTATCGCGTGCTTCCGGGGTCTCGGCTGTCTCGCTTTCCCGCAGGCGTCTCCGCTGTTTTGCTCCATATCGAGAGATATCTTAGCGGAGGCGCGTCAAGGGGCTAGGCGAAGCAATGAGACGAGTGTTCTTCTCGGCTCATTGCGAGAGCCATGCCCAAAGCGGCCGAAGCGGTGTATAAACCTTAAATTCTTTTGTTCAACTTATATGGATCCTGGTTCTTCTATCTTATTCAAAGGTTTCACAGCCGGACCGTCGAGCACTTCGCCGCTGAAGGAGAAGCGTGAACCGTGGCACGGGCAATCCCATGACCGCTCAGCATCGTTCCAATTGGTCTCGCAACCCAGATGGGTGCATGTCGTGTCGACCAAATGCATCTGGCCGTATTCATCGCGGTAGCCGCCCACTTTTTTGCCGCCCACTTTCACCAAGCCGCCTTCCCCATTCTCCAACTCCTCTATGGTTTTTGAAGAAGACTGCAACTTCCCTTTTACTAATTCCTTGGCCACCGCACTATTGTCTTTGATGAAGCTGAAGGCATCTACTGCTTTCAGCTTCGTCCGCGTCGGATCGAAAAGGTCCGCATACGGATTCGCTTTTCCTAAAATATGGTCTGCGAGCAGCAAGCCAGCAGCTGCCCCGTTCGACATGCCCCATTTATGGAAGCCGGTAGCGACAAAGATATTATCGTATCCTGCGGTAATTTTGCCGATATAAGGGACCGTGTCAAGCGTTGTCATATCTTGTGCAGACCAGCGGTACGGAATTTCCGTAATTCCGAAATGTTCATCGCCGAAATGCGCCAAGTTCTCGTAATGCTCAATTGTCGGCGTTTTGCTCTTGCCGGACGGATGCCCGTCGCCTCCGATGAGCAGCAATTTCTCCCCGTCGATGCCTGTCGCGTGGCGCAGCGATCGGGACGGAGCATCAACGCTGATGTACATGCCATCCGGAATCGGACCGGTCGAACGGGCGGCAATCACGTAAGAGCGTTTGACGGACAGCTTTGAGAAATACAAGCCATCGGCGTCGTTGAACGGATAATGCGTCGCCACCACCACTTTGTCGCACGACAGATGCGACATGTTTTCGGTTTGGATTACCGGATCGTCTTTGCTCAGGATTTTTTGCGCGCGAGTGTTTTCGTAGATTTTGCCCCCAAGGCGATCAATTTCACTCACCAGTTTCGCCAAGAATTTTACCGGGTGGAATTGCGCTTGGCCTCGCATCACCAGGGCTTCTTCCACTCTAAAAGGCAACTCCATTTCCGCTTCCACTTTCGCCAAGCCGCCCTTAATGCCTAAGATTTCATACGCTTCCGCTTCTTTTTTGATCAGCGCCGCTCCATGTGCTGTATTCGCGTAGAGGAATGCATCATGATGCGTCAAATCACAAGCGATGTCGAGCTCAGCTGCCAAATCTTCAATGAATTTCAAACCACCCATATTGGCGTCGTAGTACAGCCGGGCTTTTTCTTCCCCCATCAATTTGATCAATGGAGCATAATACGGACCGTGTTGTGCCGTAATTTTAGCGGTTGTGTACCCGGTGACGCCGTCAATCAATTTCCCCGCATCGATGAGCGTCACTTTTTTGCCGGCTTTCGCTAACAAATAGGCAGTGATTACACCTGCGATGCCTCCGCCGACGACCCCAATCTCCGTTGACTCATTGGCTTGCAAAGCCGGAAAGCTCGGGACTTCCTTATACGTTCTCCACAAAGATTCCATATGGCCTGGCAGGCGGCTCGAATGTTCATTTTTTGACATACTATCCCTCCTAAAGACGTTTTACTAGATAACTACCCTGTCCTCTTCTTTTTAATCAGCAGAGTGGCCGAGCTTTAATAATTGCGGCGAAAAAAAACCGGAAGCGCATTTGCGCCTCCGGTTTGTCATGCCATTCAATTATACTTTGATTGCTTGCAGGCTGTTGGCTGCATCTCTTACACGTTCCATGCCTTCTGCAATGATTTCGCCGGCACGCTCTGGATCCAGTGCGTGCCCTTCGATGATGACTTCGTTGATATCCTGGATACCGAAGAAGTTCATGATGTTGCGGATATAAGTCGCACTCATTTCGGCTGGAGCCATTTCCGGCGTAGAGTAAATGCCACCGCGCGCGTTCAAAATGATTACTTTCTTTTCTGGAACAAGCCCGACAGGACCGTTTTCAGTGTATTTGAAAGTTCTGCCTGCACGGTTGATGTAATCGATGAATGTTTGTAGCGCTGCAGGAATCGTCATATTCCATAACGGGAATGCGAAAACGACTACATCTGCATCCATGAATGCATCCATTGCTTTAGCAGAAGCCGTCAGGATACGCTGTTCAAGCTCGCTCATCGGTTCAGCTTGGGCTGATTTTTGCATAGCGTCGAAGAAATCCTGGCCGAAATAAGGCATATCTTCTTTAAACACATCGAAAGTGTTGACGTTGATATCGTGGCCTACTTCGTTCATGAAGACTTCATACATTTTACTTGAAATCCCTTCGCTTGCAGGGCGGTTGTTTGCTTTTACGACTAATACATTCATTTTTTAAAAAGCTCCTTCTCACTAATCTTATTATTCTCGAATTTGAGATACTTAAATTATAATGAAAATTTGGGTCTAATTCAACTTATCTGCTCACGAATCGCACGAGTCACCGGTGCAATACGAAGTCTTGCTCTGCCCCATCGGTTTGAGCTTAGGGCGTATCCCCTCTTCATCCGCAATCTGACGGATTGAATCGACAAACGCATCCAATGGCTGTGCACCGGACATCGCGTATTTGCGGTTGATGACGAAAAACGGCACGCCCTGCACGCCAATTTGGCGCGCTTCCGTGATATCCGCTTCCACTTCTTCATTGAATCGATTGGAAGCCAAAATGCTTTCCGCCTCATCCTTAGGCAATCCCGCTGCTTCCGCTGTTTGCGCTAAAACTCCGTGATTGCTGACATTCTTCCCTTCAACGAAATATGAACGAAGGAGAAGTTCCGCCAAATGTGCTTCCTTGCCATGTACCTCAGCCCACTTCACCAAGCGATGGGCCGCCAGCGTATTGCCGTTCATCATGTCATCGAAATTATATTCAAGTCCTACTGAGCGCGCGTGTGCCGCAACGCCTTTCGTCATTTCTTTTGCCTGTTCAATAGTCGCGCCTGTTTTCTTAGCCAAACTTTCATAAGCCGACACCGTCGAATCAACGGGTGCTGCCGGATCTATTTGATAAGCTTTGAACGAAATCTCAGCTTGTGAATGAAAACCAGATTTTTCTAGGGCCTGCTCCAACGTACGCTTGCCTATGTAGCAAAACGGACATACATAATCTGACCAAATTTCAATTTTCATAATTTCACCTCACGCATTACTATAACAACGAACAAAACCCGGCTCAATGTTTTTGCCTGTACACACGAAAAGTGGAGATGCCCGCACTAGCCCCGACAGGCAAGTTAAGGCCAAAGGAAATTTGGCCTTAACTTTGCGACGAAGCACGAAGTGCTGCAGGAGCACTTTAATGTCTCGAAGCTAGCGCAGCGATGCAGAGACAGGAGCAGATGGTTTAGATGTGCCGGTAATGGCGCTCTTTGCCATTGTCGGCGGGCATGAAGCGACCCGAGAATCTGGGCATCGGAACTGGACAACACGAAAAATGGAGGCGGCCGTTTAGGTTCGACAGGCGCTGGGCACCACGAAATACGAAGGCGCCCGTTCCCTTTCGACAAGCAAAATCTCCTCCGCATGCAACTTCCCAAGACTCGCGGCGTCCTATTGCCTATGTGCACTGCATGCAGTTGCTGCCCATTAAAAAAACTGACCCCCGGAGGAATCAGCTTAATGCTTCTGTAATGACCGGCACAATCTGCTTTTTGCGTGAAACGACGCCCGGCAATAAAATGCGGTTGTCGACAACGCTTGACTTGAATGCGCCTTCGATGATGCACGCCTTGCGTCCTAAGACGATGGCGACTGAATCATTGTTCAGGATATCCGTAACCACAAATGCGAACAGGTCCAAGTTTTTGCGTACAATTTTTTCGTTCATCAGCACTTCCAGTTCTTTCTGGCGCCCGATGACTTCATTGACATCAATGGCATTGACTTGAGCTACTTCAAAGCGGTGCTCGTTGGCTTCGAATTCTTTCGAATCAAGCGACATCAAATCTTCAAGTGTTTTGTTGCTAAGGTCCGCGCCGGCTTTCAGCATAGCAAGGCCGTATTCCGCCGCATCAACATTCGCGATTTCAGCAAGTTCGCGCGCAGCCTGCAGATCCTGTTCTGTGCAAGTCGGCGATTTGAAGAGCAATGAATCTGAGATGATAGCCGACAGCATAAGCCCGGCGATATCAGACGGCACTGTAACGCCATTTTCCTTGAACAATTTCAAAATGATCGTCGCTGTGCAGCCGACCGGTTCGGCGCGGAAGTACAACGGATCAGCTGTTTCGAAATTGGCGATGCGGTGGTGGTCCACCACTTCAAGAATTTGGACGTCCTGTATATCGGCTGCGCTCTGCTGGCGCTCGTTATGGTCGACAAGGATGACCTGTGAAGTTTCCGTTGCCACCTTTTCGACAAGGCGCGGCTGCTCGAAATTGAATTTCTCCAATGCATAGAGGGTTTCGTTATTGGCTTCGCCCAAACGGATCGGTTCCGCAAGCATGCCCAGCTGCTTTTTCAAATATGCATATGAAATGGCCGAACAAATTGAATCGGTGTCCGGATTTTTATGTCCTAAAACAAGAACGTTTGACATTTTTTAGCCTCCTGAATGGTGTTGGTTTCCGAAATAATTTTAACACAACTGGAAGCTTAGCCAAAATACAATTGAATTTTCCAGTAGCAGGAAGTTTTTCGTCGGCCTTGTCGAGCTAATTCCACAATAACTTTCTCAATTGTCTACTCAATTAAGAAAACTTGAATAACCTTGAGCTAGCTGGAATCCAAGAATATTCTTTTGTTCAAATCGTTTTTTAATTTTATATCTATATACCTAATTTTCTAAATAATATAGTAAATTAATCTTTATTTTTAGCTAGTTGAAAAAAATTTTAGAAAAAGGAAATAATTATATACATTTTAATAGGACTAATGATATAATCATCACAACTAATTTAATTTTTTTCAAGAAAGGAGCGTTTAGAATGACTATAATTTTGGAAAAAAAATACATCCCTTTAGCCGATTATTTTTCTTCTGCATCATCTTCGAAAATCACATTGTCTTTTACAGAAATCGAACAAGTTATGGGGCAACAATTGCCCAACGCCGCTTATTTGAACAAAAGCTGGTGGAAAAAGACCAAACCGCCTGCTAAGCATTTCCACGCTTGGATGGATGCAGGCTATTACGTCAGTGATGTAATGACCAACCGCTTTGTCACTTTCGAGCGGATCAATCCAGCTGAAGGCGACGGTTCAACACCTGCCAATGAAGACGTCCTGCTGATCCGCCAAGCGGAACACGGCGATGCCCGTTCATTGATCGCCCTCCAGAAACTGGTCGAAGGTGAATCCGAGTATATGCTTTATGGGAAAGATGAACGCATCCAATCTACTCAGAGCATGCGCAAACAGATAATCGAATGGAAACAGCAAGGCCATTCCACCATCTTTATCGCCATCTTAAACGGTGAACATGTCGGTTACTTGATGGTCATCGGCAATACAGCCGCCCGCGCAGCCCATCGCGCAGCGATTGTGCTTGGCATCCAGAAAAGTGCTCAAAACAAAGGACTTGCTACTTCTTTGCTCGAAAAAGCGGAAGCATGGGCAAAAGCAAAAGGCGTTAACCGCCTGGAACTGACGGTTGTCGAAGAAAATGACGCTGCCCGCAACCTGTATGAGAAATCCGGCTATAAAGAAGAAGGCATCCGCGAGAAAGCGTTAATGATTGCCGGCAAGCCATATAACGAAATTTACATGGCCAAATTCCTCGACTGAATGGCATTCAATAACTGCAAATTTTCAATAGAGTAAACAAAAAAAGATAAGGCAAAGCGGAATCCGCTTTGCCTTATCTTTTTTCTTTCCGGCTTTGTGCCGGGGGTTAATTGAGCAATAATAACGACAGGTACAAGCCCGTCAGCGTGATGAAGAGGATCGGAACCGTCAAGATAATTCCGACTTTGAAATAATAAGCCCAGCTGATTTCGACGCCTTTGGTTTTCAGGACGTGGAGCCACAGCAAGGTTGCCAGCGAGCCGATCGGCGTGATTTTCGGGCCGAGGTCCGAACCGATGACGTTGGCATAAATCAGCGCGTCGCGCATGACGCCGGTCGTATTGGTTTCAGAGATGGCCAGTGCATCGATCATTACGGTCGGCATATTGTTCATGACCGATGACAAGATTGCCGCGATAAAGCCCATGCCGATTGTCGCCGCGAACAAGCCGTGGCTTGCTGTCCATTCGATTGCTGAAGCGAGGACCGTTGTCAGCCCTGCATTGCGCAGTCCGTAGACGACGACGTACATGCCGATCGAGAAGAACACGACGGCCCACGGCGCATTTTTCAAGACCGTCATCGTTTCAACCGCTTCGCTTCTGCGGGAAATCGCCAAGAAGATGATGGCGACCGCTCCCGCGATGAACGATACGGGGATTCCCAGCGGATCACTGATGAAATAGCCGACCAGCAAGACGCCGAGGACTGCCCACGACAGATGGAACATCTTGACGTCTTTTATTGCAGAGGCCGGTGTTTTTAAGGCACCTTCGTCAAAACGTGCCGGGATGTCTTTCCGGAAAAACAAGAACAGCACAAGCATGCTCGCCCCTACACTGAACAAATTCGGCAAGAACATATTTAAAGCATATTGCGCAAAGCTGATGTCGAAAAAGTCAGCGGAGACGATGTTGACAAGGTTGCTGACGACAAACGGCAGCGATGCCGTGTCGGCGATAAAGCCCGATGCCATGATGAATGGCAGGATCATCGAATCCTTGAATTTCAGCGCGCGCACCATCGCCAGGACAATCGGCGTTAAAATCAGCGCAGCCCCATCGTTGGCGAATAATGCGGCAACCACCGCTCCGAGCGCAATGACCAGCAAGAACATGCGAATGCCACTGCCTTTGGCGTAGCGCGCCATGTGCAGCGCGGCCCATTCAAAAAAGCCGATTTCGTCGAGGATCAACGAAATGATGATCAATGCTACAAATGTCAGTGTTGCGTTCCAGACGATGCCGGTTACTTCCCAGACATCACCAAAATCGACGACGCCGACAAGCAAAGCGACAACCGCACCGGCAATCGCCGACCAACCGATCGACAGTCCACGCGGCTGCCAAATAACAAATACTAAGGTAATTAAAAATATCAAACTGGCTGACCAAACATCCACTACTAAGACAACTCCCTATTCACAATTTACTTTTTTTCCTTCTGCTACCAAGGTTGCCACTGTTCGCTCCGGTTCCGGAAGCAAGCTCAACAAGTGAATGAGCATCGGATACAGCGGATGGCGGATATTCAGCGACCAAATTGTCCAGCGGCCGCGCTTTTCTTCCGTGACGAGTTCCGCCTGCTTCAGTTTCCGCATGTGCTGGCTGATGGCGGGCTGCGTCATATCAATCAACTCGGTGAATTCACAAATGCACAGCGATTCCGTCATCAAGTATTTTAAGATAAGCATGCGGTTATGATCACCGATTGCTTTCAAATACGATTCCATTTGAATATAATCCATTTTTTCACCTTCTTTTATTCGTACTTTCCACATTATATAAGTGTTTACTTATAAGTTCAAGGGGTTAAAATACTTTTGCTTGTGGAAAATCGGAGGTTACTTGCGGCATTTCTTAATCACTTACAGTATTTGCGCTTTACTTGCGAAAAACCGCTATTTACTTGCAGCAGCCCCTTCCCACACACTCCCTGTTTTCACGCAAAAAAGGCCCCGCAACAGCGGAGCCTCTCTGTCTTTCATTATCCCAAGTTTTCAAGCAGCTTCAACGATTCGCGGTTGAAAGCTGGCAAATCGTCCGGTTGGCGGCTTGTCACCAATTGCTTTTGGCAAACGACGACTTCCTTATCTACCACTTTCGCGCCGGCGTATTCCATATCTGTCTGAATCGACTTGTAGCCGGTTGCATCGCGGCCTTCAAGGGCGCGTGCTGAAATCAGCAATTGCGGGCCGTGGCAAATAGCAAAGACCGGTTTGTGTGCGTCCATGAACGCTTTCGTAAATTTCACGAAGCGATCGTCCGCGCGCAATTGATCCGGTGAAAAGCCGCCTGGTAAGAACAATGCGTCAAAATCGTCCGGGCTGACTTCGTCGATGCCCTTGTCGATTGTCACTGTGGCTTCGCCTTGCTTGCCCGTCACCTTTTTGCCTGCTTCCTTTTCAATCGTAAAGACTTCATGGCCTGCTTCGTTGAATGCTTTCGTCGGCTCTGTATATTCCACATCTTCAAACATATCGGTAATTAACGTTGCAATTTTCGCCATTATCTTTCACTCCTCGTTTAATTAGTCTCCCTTACTATTCCACGAGAAAACCAAATTAAACACTACGATTAGCGGAATTTGGAAACGAACGGATTATCCTGCTCCCAAAACCGGTACGGGTAATGGACGGCTTCCTGCGAATTGGCTATGCCGACCCGCGGACCTTCTGCAATCGCGTGGACCGGATCGCCTTCTGCGATATACAGCGGACGCTCAGTGAAATGATGGCCATAATAGTCCATCGTGATGCCCATCGCTTTCGTGAGCTTTCCGGGGCCGCTCGTCCATTGCTTGATCGGCAGATGCCTGCCCCGCAGTTCCGCCATTAAATCGATGCCTTCTACCGGCTCAACTGCGCGGATCAAAATCGCCCGCGGCGTATCTACCGGCCCGCTGACGACATTGATCAACGTATGGGTGTGCATCTGGTACGTATAGACGCTGCCAGCTTTTCCGAACATGATTTCCGTGCGCTTTGTGCGGCGGTTACCAAAACTATGGGCGGCGCGATCTTCCGCTCCCATATAGGCTTCCGTTTCAACGATGCGGGCCGTGACCGTTCCGGCTGGCGTTTCGTGGACCAATAGCTGGCCCAGCAGAGAACGCGCCAATTCGAGCGTCGGCGCATCGAAAAATTGTGCAGAGACTGGTTTGAACATGAATAGATCCCTCCTATCCGGAATTATACCGGACTCGGGGCCGTCACCGCTTCTATGAGCGGTGTGAGCTCGTCGATTTTATTGTCATAAAAAGCTTGGACAATGGCGCTGCCGACAATAAATCCGTCGACGTCTTCACGCAACAAGTCGACGTGGCCTACTTTGGAGATTCCGAAGCCGGCGTAGACCGGCACGGGGCTCTTGTCGCGCACGCGGCGCATGAATTCACGGACATCGTTCGACAATTCGTTCCGCGCACCTGTGATGCCCGTCACCGTGACAGCGTAGACAAAGCCTTCCGCTTCCTGCAGAATCGCATCGAGACGTTTTTCCGTCGTCGTCAACGTGACGAGCTGAATGAGCGCAATGTTTTCTTTTTTCAGATGCGTTTCGGCCAACTCTCGGTGTTCATAAGGTAGATCCGGAATGATGACAGCGGAGACTCCCGCTTTTTTCGCTTGCTCGACGAAGCGTTCCACCCCGAATTTGATGACCGGATTCAGGTACGTCATGATCAGCAGCGGCACTTTCACTTCGAATGTCCAGCCCGCCATTTCATCCAGCACCTTCTCTAGCGTCACGCCTTCTTTCAGTGCCCGGTTGCCCGCCGCTTCAATCGTCGGCCCATCCGCTACTGGGTCTGAAAAGGGGATGCCGATTTCAATTGCCGTGACCCCGGCATCTTGCAGGTACTGGACCTGCTCTTTCAGCCGCCCAAGCCCTCCGTCACCCGCCATGATGTAAGCCACAAAAGCTTTTCCGCCGGTTTCTTTCAATTCAGACAATCTGTTCATGCCAACCCCTCCAATTTCTCAGCGTAAGTCGCCATGTCTTTATCGCCGCGCCCGGAAACGCAGATGACCAGAATTTCGTCTTTGCCCATTTCCTTGGCAGTCTTCTCCGCCTGTGAAATCGCATGCGCGGTTTCAAGCGCTGGGATGATGCCCTCCAACCTCGAAAATGAAACGACCGCTTCGAGCGCTTCGGCATCGGTGATCGCTTTGTATTCAACGCGTCCGATGTCCGCAAGATAAGCATGCTCCGGTCCGATTCCGGGATAATCAAGCCCCGCAGAAACCGAATGGGCTTCCAGCACTTGGCCGGAATCCGATTGCAGCAACTTCATGAACGCGCCATGCAAGACGCCTTCTGTGCCTTTCGTCATCGTTGCCGCATGCTTATCCGTTTCTGTCCCTTCTCCGGCCGCTTCGACGCCGATCAACCGCACCGATGCGTCTTTCAAGAACGGGTAGAACATGCCGATGGCGTTGCTGCCGCCGCCCACGCATGCCAAGATGGTATCCGGCAAGCGCCCTTCGTGTTCAACAATCTGGCGTCTCGTTTCTTCGCCGATGACGCTCTGGAAATCCCTCACCATCGTCGGGAACGGATGCGGCCCCAGCGCAGAACCGATCAAATAATGCGTATCTTCAACATTCGTCACCCAGTAGCGCAGCGCTTCGTTGACCGCTTCTTTCAAGGTTGCACTGCCTTTAGTGACGCTTTCCACCCGCGCGCCCAGCAATTTCATGCGGAACACGTTGAGCTGCTGGCGCTTGATGTCTTCTTCGCCCATGAAAATGACGCAGTCCAGGTCAAACAACGCGCATACTGTCGCTGTTGCGACGCCGTGCTGACCGGCTCCTGTTTCCGCTACAATTTTACGTTTGCCCATGCGCATCGCAAGCAGCGCCTGGCCGATCGCGTTATTGATCTTATGCGCACCTGTATGGTTCAAATCTTCGCGCTTCAAATAGATTTTCGGCCCGCCCCACTTCTCCGTCAAACGCTTCGCATACGTCAGCGGCTGTTCGCGCCCAACGTATTCCTT
>DATISS010000067.1:0-17472 GCA_035468565.1 Planococcus sp. (in: firmicutes) | reverse complement strand
CGTCTTTCCGTTTCGCCCCATGAGGGGCAAAAAACTATTCGGTATTAGCACCGGTTTCCCGGAGTTATCCCGATCTGCAGGGCAGGTTGCCCACGTGTTACTCACCCGTCCGCCGCTAAACATTGGGAGCAAGCTCCCAATGTTCCGCTCGACTTGCATGTATTAGGCATGCCGCCAGCGTTCGTCCTGAGCCAGGATCAAACTCTCCATTATAGAGTAGTGTTGATTGCTCAATACTGCTGGCGTATCGCCGTCCGAAGACGCACGATTAGCTTTGATCTGCGTAATGCTGATCAGTAAGTTTTGCGCGGGCCTTTTTGCGCGGCCGTTGCTGTTTGTTGACGTTTTGCTGTTCAGTTTTCAAGGTTCATGTTGTGCGCCGCTTGAATTGGCGACTTTTCAATATTACCAGCTTCCTTTTCAGAAGTCAATAATAATTTTCATTTTTTCTTCGTGTGATTTAGATGCCAAAAACACGACATGAATTAATATACCACCCCTTACACATGAGCGCAAGGCTTATTTGAAATAAAAACCCGGTTTGAGAGAAATGCTCTCGAACCGGGTAAGTAATCGTTTAATCTTCTTTGCTTCTCAGTCGCGCGAACGCATCTGAGGGAATAGGAGAACGTCTCTTATAGAAGCAGAATTGGTCAACAGCATAACTAAACGGTCAATCCCGATTCCAAGTCCTCCTGTAGGCGGCATACCGTATTCTAGCGCTTCGATGAAATCATCGTCCATTTCATGCGCTTCGTCATTGCCTGCTTCCTTTTCAATCAACTGAGCCTCAAATCGCTGGCGTTGATCGATCGGATCGTTCAATTCCGTAAAGGCGTTTGCATGTTCTCTGCGAACAATAAACAATTCGAAGCGATCTGTAAAGCGCCCATCTTCAGGATTCTTTTTAGCTAGTGGAGAGATTTCTACAGGATGACCATAAACGAAAGTTGGCTGAACCAACTCTTCTTCTACACGCTGCTCAAAAAACTCATTAAGGATATGGCCTACTTCCATAGTAGGTTTGACTTCAATATTATGCTCTTTCGCTAAAGCATGCGCTTCGTCTTTGGTCATCTGCTCCCAGAAGTCTACTCCTGTGTATTCCTTCACGGCGTCAGCCATGTGCAGCCGCTTCCAGCCCGGCGCCAGGTTTATTTTGTCCTCGCCATATTGGACTGTAGTCGCACCTAATACATCCTGAGCAATATGCGCAACCAGATTTTCAGTCAATTCCATGACATCATTGTAATCTGCATAGGCTTCGTATAGTTCAAGCATCGTGAATTCAGGGTTATGGCGCGTTGAAACACCTTCGTTGCGGAATACCCGTCCTACTTCATAGACCTTTTCCAAACCACCTACAATTAGGCGCTTCAAATGAAGTTCGATGGCGATGCGGATAAACATCTGCATGTCGAGCGCATTATGGTGTGTGATGAATGGACGCGCGGTCGCTCCACCTGCAATAGAATGCAGCATCGGCGTTTCAACTTCCAAGAAGCCTTTGTCATCCAGATAGCGGCGCATCGATTGAATAATGCGGCTCCGCAGAATGAACGTCTCTTTGCTTGTTTCGCTTGTAATCAAATCCAAATAGCGCTGGCGGTAGCGTTGCTCAATATCCTTGAGACCATGGAATTTCTCAGGCAGCGGACGAAGGGCTTTCGTCAAGAAGAAAACTTCTTTCGCTTTAACAGAGAGTTCCCCTACATTCGTTTTGAAAATTGTCCCTTTTACGCCAAGGATGTCACCCAGATCGACTGTATTAAAAAATTCGTACGCTTCGTCGCCAATCACATCTTTTCGGACATATATCTGAATTTGGCCTTTCAAATCCTGAAGATGCGCGAATCCTGCCTTACCTTTTCCGCGCTTTGTCATGACGCGCCCTGCAATCACCACTTCATGCGGGCTTTCTTCAAGCTCCTCTTTTGAAAGCTCGCTGTATCCGTTGATGATTTCTTCTGAAAGGTGAGTACGTTCAAAACGCGAACCGAAAGGATCCATTCCGTTATCACGGAACGCCTGCATCTTTTGGCGCCTCACCAATACTTGGTCGTTTAGCTCTTCTGACATGTTCTACACTCCTTTATTTTTCCACACCTTAATCATTCATGTATTTCTCTATTGTACACAATTTCTTCTGAGGCTACATAAAAAAAGCTGTCCCTAAGTTGTGACAACTCTTATTTCAGTTTAAACCGCACTGATAGTTTATGCTTTACGGACAAATGCGTCAGGCCCGCTATAGGTTCTCCATAACTGGACACCTTGCTCAGGCGGCTCCGGCATTCCTTCAAGCGAAGGGTTCACTTCCAACAGCGGGATGAGAACAAAAGCCCTTTCGCACATCCGCGGATGCGGAACGATTAATCTCTCTGATTCTATATTTTCTTGATTGTATAGCAAAATATCGAGGTCTATCGTCCGTGGGCCCCACCTTACGAGCCGCTTGCGCTGCAGCTGCAGTTCAATTTCCTGGCAGAAATCCAATAATTCGAGAGCCGACAGCCCAGTCCGGACATGGACGACCATATTCAAAAACGGTTCTTGCGCCGTAAAGCCGACCGGCTCTGTTTCATATAAGGAAGAAATGGCCGCGACTTCTATCGCCGGATGTTCCATCAGCAAGCCGACAGCCTGCTTCAGCATGTCCAATCGGTCCCCCATATTCGAACCGAGCGACAGGTAGCTGTCGTTCATACCAATTCCCCGCGTGACAATTCGATCGCAACCGACCGGTAATGTCCAGGAATCGGCGGATCAGGTTTGACCAACTGGACCCGTATGCCTTTGACGAGCGGGAATTGCGATAAAATTCGGGAAGCAACTTCTTCAGCTACCGCTTCGACGAGCTTTTTCGGCGGCCCCTCAACAATCGCGCGGCACGCTTCGTAAACTTCGCCGTAATGGACGGTGTGTTCAAGCTCATCCGTTGTGCCAGCCTTCGACAAATCAACCGCTAGCGAAACCGTCAAACGAAAACGCTGGCCCAATTTGGTTTCTTCCGGGAATACACCGTGGTAGCCGTAAAACTCCATATCGTTCACATGAATGAAATCCATCATTTCGCCTCCTTGTATTTCGTTTTCCCCGTCAGCACATCCATCATGCGCACTGCGCGGCTCGTTTCTTTCACGTCATGGACGCGGACAATCTGGCAGCCGCGGTCGACGCCGAAACAGACGGTGGCAAGGGAACCTTCAAGCCGTTCGCCCACCGGCAGCCCCAGCACTTTTCCGATCAGCGACTTGCGCGAAGTTCCAAGCAGCACCGGGTAGCCGAGCGACACAAACTCTTCCAAGCGCTGCATCATTTCAATATTATGCGCAGCCGTTTTAGCGAAGCCGATGCCCGGGTCAAGCCAAATCTTCTCTTTGCAGACACCGGCATCAAGCGCAATTCGAATGCTGTCGCTTATGTCACGCTGGACGTCCGGCCAAAAATCCATGTATGACGCAGCGTCACGGTTGTGCATCAGAATAATCGGCACGCCCCATTTTGCGGCAACCCTTGCAATGGCAGGGTCGTATTTCGCGCCCCAGATGTCATTGATGATATCGGCACCCGCCCTAATCGCCGCTTCCGCCACCCCTGCTTTATATGTATCAATGGAAATCAACACGTCGCATTCTTTTTTCAATGCCTTGATGACAGGAACGACACGGGCGATTTCCGCATCATCAGAAATCATCGCATAGCCCGGCCGCGTGGATTCACCGCCCACATCGATGATATCCGCCCCGTCTTCTATCATTTGTCGCCCCCGCGACACCGCCTGTTCGACCGTCGTATATTTGCCGCCGTCCGAAAAGGAATCCGGCGTCACATTCAATATGCCCATTACCCATGTTTTATTGTTCAAATCCATCTTTCACACTCCAGTTCTGTGCCGTATTATTGCCCGGGAAATATTCACTGCCCCCATCTTATCGCGAACAACGGCATTTTCGCCATAATAAAAGAGCATGCATATGCATACTCTTTTAAAAGCGGTTCAATTTTCTTCGAATTGGTAAAGTGGAGTGCTCAAATAACGTTCGCCGTTCGACGGAATGATCGCCAGCACTTTTTTTCCTTTGCCAAGCTTTTTCGCCACTTGCAGCGCAGCGTAGATTGCCGCACCAGAGGAAACGCCTCCGAGGATGCCTTCTTCGCGTGCCGCTTTGCGGGCTGTTTCGTAAGACTGGTCATTCGTCACTTGAATGATTTCATCGTAAATTTTCG
Source organism: Planococcus sp. (in: firmicutes) (assembly GCA_035468565.1). Taxonomy (GTDB): domain Bacteria; phylum Bacillota; class Bacilli; order Bacillales_A; family Planococcaceae; genus Planococcus. The sequence goes on along the minus strand of DATISS010000067.1, from coordinate 13,242 downwards.
TATTCAGAACTTCCGGCACAAATCCCGCGCCGATGCCCTGGATTTTGTGGGGACCTGGCTTGCCTCCAGACAATACAGGAGAATCTGTCGGTTCCACTGCAACGATATGGATGCCCGGGTAATGCTCTTTTAACACTTGGCCAGCGCCTGTAATGGTGCCGCCCGTACCAATACCAGAAATGAATGCATCCAATTGGCCGCCCATCGATTCCACGATTTCCGGTCCTGTTGTCAGCCGGTGGACTTCCGGATTCGCTTCATTCTTAAATTGTTGAGGCATGAACCAGCCGTTTTCAGCTGACAGTTTTTCAGCTGTTTTGATGGCGCCGTTCGGGCCGTTCATGCCGTCAGGGCCAGGAGTCAGGACCAATTCTGCACCATAAGCCCGCAGCAAGTTGCGGCGCTCCATGCTCATCGTTTCAGGCATAACCAATACGGATTTATAGCCCTTGGCAGCCGCAATCATCGCCAAGCCGATTCCTGTATTGCCGCTTGTCGGTTCAATGATCGTATCCCCTTGCTTTAAGTTCCCTTCTTTTTCAGCAGCCTCAATCATTGCTAAAGCAATGCGGTCTTTCACACTGCTGCCAGGGTTGAAGTATTCCAATTTCAAGTAAACCTCTGCATCTTCAGAGCCGGTCAAGCGATTCAATCTGACAATCGGTGTTTGCCCAATCAATTCTGTAACGGAATTTCCTATACGCGCCATTTTTCAACACTCCTAATCCCTAGTAGTTTTGTAAGTATTAATCTTTCCTTATCGTATCAATATTTCTCAATTTCTGTCAAATTGTATACACCAAAAAAGGCATTTCCCTCGAGAAATGCCCTTCTTCTTTATTTTCCGTAAAACCATTCTGCTTCGAATTCTTTCCAGAAAGCTTCTGGAGTGACCGATTGCGGCAGCTGTTCAAGCGCGAGTTCGCGACCGATATGGCCTTTTACTTCTTCAAACGAGAACTTTCTGCCTTCCGCTTTATTGACGACTGCTACAATCGCCAGGCGGCCATCTTTCAACGCCAATGGCTCAGACCACTTACCTGCCTCTATCGATTGCACAGCTTTTGCAACGGCCGGATCGACAGACGACTGGTCCGGGGAAATGTAGCCGATGTCGCCACCTAAGCTGGCAGACGCGGTATCGATCGATTTTTCCCGGGCCAAAGCTTCGAAGGAAGAACCGTTTTCGAGTTCTTTCAGCGCCGCTTCAGCCTCATTCTCTGACTCGACGACCACCATGCTTGTGCGGTAACCATCTTGGACGTCATAGAGCGTCTGGTTTTCTTGATAGAACGCTTCGATTTTTTTGTCTTCAACCAAGATATCTTTTGTCAGCACTTTTTCCAGAATCAATTGTGATTTCACTTGCTCGCGCAAGCTTTCTCCGTTTTCTGCATACAACGCCATATCGGTGCCGTCCTGCGCAGTGCGGAGCATCGCAAGTTCAAGGTCGATCTCTTTATCGCTGACTTTAATGTCGTATTCTTCCGCTGCGGTGGCCATGACTTTTTGATTGACCAACCCGAGCAGGGTATCGCGGCCATGCCGCTCTTCCATTGCTGCCATCCATTCCTGGCGTGTGATCGGATCGCCCTGGACAGCCGCGACTTCTTCGCTGCTGCCTCCCCCGTCAGGTATCAGCCAAGCAATAAACCACAGCAGATTTCCGATAAACAACAGTAATAACAGAACCAGCAGCGGACCTGTCTTCAATCTTTTTCTCGGCGGACGCCCCGCAGTCGCCGGTGATGCGGCAGGGCGTTGCGGATTACGCGTGTAGCTCATCGATCAGCGCTTCCAATTCCTCTTTAGAATAATGGTACTTTTCCAAACAGAAATGGCATTGGGTTTCAGCCATCCCTTGCTCTTCGATAATTTCACGGATTTCTTCCTCACCAAGAGCCATGATTCCTTCTGCAAAACGTTCTTTGGAGCAATTGCATTCAAATTTTACCGGCATTTTATCCAAAATCTGCACATTGCCTTCTCCAAGCACTTCTTCCAAAATTCCTTCTGGCGTCAATCCACGCTGAATCATCGTTGAAACCGGTTCGATCTGGGCCAACCTTTTTTCGATCGCCGTTATCGTTTCGTCGTCAGTATCCGGCATCAACTGGATGATGAAACCACCAGCTGCCAGAATAGAGTTGTCGATATCAACCAAGACGCCCAAACCGACCGATGACGGCACCTGCTCAGAAACCGCGAAATAATAAGTCAGGTCTTCAGCGATTTCACCCGAAACAATCGGCGACTGCCCCGTGAAATTCTCTTTCATGCCAAGGTCTTTGACGATTGACAGCATGCCGCTTGTGCCGACCGCTCCTTTGACATCAAGCTTGCCTTTAACTGACGAATCGATTTGGGTCTGCGGATTCGTTACGTATCCGCGCACCCTGCCGTCAGCATCGCTGTCGACCAAGATCGTGCCGATCGGCCCTCCTCCTTGAATTTTTAATGTCACTTTATCATCGCCTTTCAGCATGGCGCCAAGCATTACGCCCGCGGTCATCGCGCGGCCCAATGCCGCAGACGCCGTCGGCCAAGTCTGGTGGCGGCGCTGCGCTTCCGCTACAGTTTCTGTCGCATCGGCGGCAAATGCCCGGACGCTGCCGTTGAAGCCCAATCCGCGTACTAAATAATCTCCCATATCAATCGTTCCCTTCCAACGCCTGATTGCGTTTGTAAATTAAATAAAGGCCTTTCAATGTCAAAAACGGGTCCACCTTGTCAATCATCGACGATTCCTCCGCAATGAGCGAAGCCATTCCACCTGTCGCGATGACAGTCGGCTTTTGCTTGCTCTGCGATTTCATGCGCACAATGATGCCTTCCGCTTGTCCGACATAGCCGTAGACAATTCCGGCCTGCATAGCTGATACGGTATTTTTCCCCACGACATTTGCCGGCCGCGCAATTTCGATGCGCGGCAGTTTCGATGCGCGGTTGTATAACGCTTCCGTAGAAATACCGATGCCCGGTGCAATCGCCCCGCCCATGTATTGCTGGCGTTCGTCAATATAGCAATACGTCGTCGCCGTTCCGAAATCCACAATAATCAGCGGAGTTCCGTATTCATGGATGGCTGCAACCGCATTGACAATCCGGTCGGCTCCAACTTCACGCGGATTGTCATACTTGATGTTGAGGCCGGTTTTCACACCCGGGCCGACCACCATCGGCTTGATGTGAAAATACTTCTGGCACATCCGCTCCAGCGAAAACATGATCGGCGGCACGACAGAAGACATGATGATGCCGCCAATCGCTTCAAAACCAAGATTGGCATCATTCAACAGCATTTTAATCTGCATGCCGTATTCATCTTCCGTTTTATGGCGATCTGTTTCAAGCCGCCAATGATGCAGCAGCTGATGCTCTCCATAGACACCCAAAACAATATTCGTGTTTCCGACATCCATTACTAAAATCATATTTGAGCCCTCACTTATCAACGATTTTCCAACACATCATACCATATTTTCGGAGAAATAAAAAAACCGATCGGCCATTCCCGGAAAGGAACGGTCGATCGGTTCTAACAACTCTTATTTACGGTCTTCCTGAATCGGCCCTACCGCTTCACCGGATCTGCCTTCTTTCGGCAAATCACCAGCTGAAGGGTCGTTCGGAGCACCCGTTGCTTCAGTTGCTTCATCATTTTTCGACAAATTGAGAGCATCTTTTTCAAAATCGCCATTTAATGCTTCGTAAGAACGTTCCGGAAGCGTACCGTAATCTTTCAAGTGAAGGATTTGGCCCGCATCCAGCGTTTCCACTTCAAGCAAGGTATTGGCAATCAACGATAGAAGATCTTTCTTTTCAGTAAGGATCTCTTTCGTGCGCAAGTATTGCTCTTTGATGATGCGCTGAATTTCCTGATCGATTTCAAACGCGATGGCATCTGAATAATTCTGGTCCGAGTTGAAATCGCGTCCAAGGAAGACATTGCCGCCTTGTGCCTGGCCGAATTGGATCGGTCCGATCTTATCGCTCATTCCGTATTCAGTGACCATGCTTCTCGCAATGGCTGTCGCGCGTTGGAAGTCATTATGCGCTCCGGTCGAAACTTCACCGAAACTCAAGTCTTCTGCAACACGTCCGCCAAGCAAGCCGGAAATCTTATCGAGCAATTCCGGTTTCGTCATGAAGTAGCGATCTTCTTTCGGGAGCATGACAGCATAGCCGCCAGCTTGTCCGCGAGGAACGATCGTCACTTTATGGACGGTTTCCGCATCATCAAGAACCAATCCGACAACCGTATGGCCAGCTTCATGGAACGCCACAATATTGCGCTCTTTTTTCGAAATGACGCGATTCTTTTTGGCAGGTCCCGCAATGACGCGGTCCGTTGCTTCATCGATATCGGACATATCGATCTTCAATTTATTGCGTCGGGCCGCCACTAGGGCTGCCTCGTTCAGCAAGTTTTCCAAATCCGCTCCCGAGAATCCAGGAGTACGCTGTGCGATGGCTTTCATATCGACAGCTGAATCCAAAGGCTTGTTGCGCGCATGGACTTTCAAGACTTCTTCGCGTCCTTTTACGTCCGGACGGCCAACTGTAATCTGGCGATCGAAACGGCCTGGGCGAAGAAGCGCCGGATCCAAGATATCCGGACGGTTTGTAGCTGCGATGATAATGACGCCTTCGTTGGCGCCAAAGCCATCCATTTCTACAAGCAATTGGTTCAATGTCTGTTCACGCTCATCGTGTCCGCCACCAAGGCCTGCGCCACGCTGACGTCCAACTGCATCAATTTCATCGATAAAGATGATGCATGGTGAATTTTTCTTCGCGTTTTCGAAAAGGTCACGAACGCGGGAAGCCCCGACGCCGACAAACATTTCAACGAAATCCGAACCACTGATTGAGAAGAAGGGAACGCCTGCTTCTCCAGCTACCGCACGGGCCAAAAGTGTTTTACCTGTACCCGGAGGTCCAACAAGCAAAATCCCTTTTGGAATGCGGGCGCCGATATCCTCGAAACGGCGAGGGTCTTTCAGGAAGTCAACAACTTCCACAAGTTCCTGCTTCTCTTCATCCGCTCCTGCAACATCATTAAAACGGACTTTATGTTTCTGGTCATCATAGAGCTTCGCTTTGCTTTTCCCGAAGTTCATCACTCGGCCGCCGCCGCCACCTTGTGACTGGTTAAGCAGGAAGAAGAAGAGGATGAAGATGATGATGAATGGAATGATGCCTGTGAAGAATTGAACCCATCCGCTTGTCTGCGGAGCTTTCAAAAAGTCAACTTCGGCACCCTCAGATGTGGCGATTTCATCAATCTGTGTAATTAAAGCTTCGTTTTCCAACGGAATATTGGTGACGAATGTTTCATCGTCTTCATAGCCATCCAATTTCCCTGTCACTTCGTAAACACTGGCGTCAGGCTGGATGGTGATTTCTGTAATTGTCCCGCCTTGGATAGCTTCCAAGAATTCATTGTATCCTATTTCGTTAGTCGGTTGGTTACTGTTATTGAACGTACCCAAAATACCGATAATAACTAGGAAGATCAGTAGATAAAATATGGTGTACCGAAATATTCGATTCATCCCAAGCCTCCTCATAAAGTTTCCAAAAACTATACTAAATACTAACATACCAGCATTTCCGCATACAACGAAAAGCCCTTAGCTTTACGATTGATTCCGTATTCTGTGAACTTCTTTTGACTATTCTTGATCTTCGCTGTAAACAGAAGGTTTCAAGACGCCGATATATGGAAGATTACGGTATTTTTCTGCGTAATCCAAGCCGTAGCCCACCACGAACGCATCTGGAACTTCAAATCCGATATAATCGGCTTTCAAATCCACTTTACGGCCAGATGGCTTATCCAGCAGCGTGACAATCTTGATTGAGTTCGCTTTGCGGTATTTGAATAAATCCACCAAATAGCTGAGCGTCAAACCGCTGTCGATGATGTCTTCAATGATCAACAGGTCGCGGCCTTCAACGCTGGCGTTCAAATCTTTGACGATTTTCACTTCGCCTGAAGAAACGGTCGCATTGCCGTAGCTTGAAACGTCCATAAAGTCCATTTCCACGTATCCGTCGATGCGTTTCATCAAGTCGCCCATGAACGGCATCGCACCTTTTAGCACACCGATTGCCAACGGGTATTTATCCTGATAGTCACGCGTTAGGATTGCTCCCAGTTCACGCGCTTTCTCCTGCAAACTTTCTTCAGTGATCAATATCTCTTCAATGTCTTTTTGTAGCATGGTGGACCTCCTAATAATTCTCTTTTTGCGTGTTCTCGTGTTGCTCTATCAATACCCAGTCATCGCCAGCTCGCGGTTCACGGCTGACAAGACTGGATGGGCGCAGTCCTGGAATCAGCAATACATCGTCTTTTTCCGTTGCAATGACCGGCCAATTCTCTCTTTCACAAACAGGGACTTTCTCATCAATCATCAAGCGCGCCACTTTTTTCGGCTGCTGCATGCCAGCAAGGTTGATCCGGTCTCCCGGCTTGCGGCTCCTGATGATTAACCTGTCGTGTACAGATGCGGTGAAATACCAAATTACGGCATTCTCTTCTTTTTCAACCTGCAGCAAAGGGACCCTTTTATAACGAAAACCTTTTACGCTCTCCGACCAGTCGCCTGTAATGGGCATTGCACCTGTTGCAGTTGCCGGATTTAGCGGCTGCCGGCTAAAGAACACCGCGTCGTATTGGCGTGTCATCATATAATCATGCGGCAAATGCAGAAAAACAGTGCCGGCTGAACCTTGCATGGCATTTTGTACCTGTTCGGCCAATTGCTTTGTTATCGACACTTGCTGCCCATTATATAGATAGTTTAATAGTATTAGAACCATTCTTTTTTGTAAAGCAAGTGCTCCGCTTCTGAAACTTTCAGCCGACAGGCATAGCCGGCCATCCGTCCATTGAACCATTCCAAGGACCTCTTCATGTGCCAGCCCTTCCAGAAACCGCTGGTCTTCCTGCATCGTTTCAGCAAGTTCGACGAAATGGGACGAAACCGACGGCTCCTCTTTTTTCAACAATGGAACGATTGCTTCGCGGACACGGTTACGGGTATAAATGGGTTCCGCGTTGCTGGGATCTTCCCGGTGGACAATGCCGTGGCACAGAGCATAATCCACGATTTCATCTTTCGTCACCGCGAACTGCGGGCGTATGAGCTCCCCTTCGCCGAAAGGTCGGCGCAAGGGCATGCCGAACAAGCCGGATTGCAACGACCCTCTCATACCAGCCATCAGCACCGTCTCAAGCTGATCATCGGCGTGATGGGCTGTTGCGAACTTCTGCGCCCCCTCAGCCGCCATCACTTCATTGAAATAAGCATAGCGCTCATCGCGGCACACCTGTTGTTTATTGCCGCCCGCCGTTTCCAGAATGTCCGGGATCGGAATGCCTCGGCTGAAGCAAGGCACTTTCCAATGCCGGCAAGTTTCTTCAGTGAAATTGCGGTCCCTGCGGGATTCCTCTCCGCGCAGCATATGGTCGACGTGTACAGCTGACACCGTAATGCCGAAAGTACGCTCGTTCATTTTCAAAAAATGCACCAGCACGAGCGAATCGATGCCGCCGGAACAGCCGATGAGGACGCGGTCTCCCAGCGTAAGCAAATGATGTTTTCTTATATACTCCACCATTTTCTTCTCATACGTTTTCATGCACTCACCTCTTTCGGGCCTCTGCTGCCTCTTTAAAAAAGGAAAGCCCTGAAAATATTTTTCAAATTCAATTGACACCCAGCCGTTTCGATAGTATGATTTGAAATGTTCGTTTGAACAAGGCGGCGTAGCTCAGCTGGCTAGAGCGTACGGTTCATACCCGTGAGGTCGGGGGTTCGATCCCCTCTGCCGCCATCATAGTTGTTAAAAGCAGCATCCTGACAAAGGATGCTGCTTTTTTTTGCGTTGAGCCGTTCTTTGTCTTATAAAAAAAACGCTCCCCTCGAAGGAGAAGCGTTTCAGTATGAATTGTTAAGCTGTCATGAAGCATTTTCCTATGCTATTAAAACAGCTAGCAAGTTAGCCTCTTTTTGCACCGCGGCCGCCGCGCTTAGATTCTGTAGCGCGTTTCAATGAAGTCGCGTTTTCTTCACTTTCCTTCAAGAATTTCGCCATCTTTGTTTCGAAATTTTCTTTTGGTGCGCGATCAAACGAACGGTTGCTGCTCGGACGTGGGCGCTGCGGGCGTTCCGGACGTACTGGTGCGCCTTCTGGCTGCGGTTTCGCTTTGCGGATGGACAGACCAATTTTACCGTCTGCTTCCACATTCATCACTTTAACTTCCACCATTTCGCCGACTTTAAGATGATCGTTGATATCTTTGACGTAATTGTCTGCGACTTCACTGATATGCACGAGGCCTGTTGCACCAGTTGGTAACTGAACGAATGCTCCGAAATTTGTGATACCTGTTACTTTACCTTCTAACTTGCTGCCTACTTCAATCGACATAAAAAAAATGCTCCTCCTTAAAAATTAAGATGACCGCCATGCGGGGCCAAAAAACTCATTTATGTGGGACGTTGCCCGGATTTTATTATAACACTTTTTATTATAACCAGCAAAAAAAGAGTGTCAACCGACTACTCTTCTTTATCTGCATCTTCTTTGTTTTTGTTATCCGCGTTCGGCATCGTGAAAATGATTTCACCTTCATCCGACAAGAAATATTCCTTGCGGGCCAATTTCGCTATGTAATCGTCATCGTTCAGCAGCAGAATCTGTTCTTCGAGCTGCGCCTGCTCTTTTTCGACTTCCTCGAGTGCCGCCAGCGTTTCAGCGCGTTGCACTTCTTTTTCCGCAATGCTCTGCGACTGCGCATAAATCGTTGTCCCGATCCAGATGCTGGCCAGCAGGACGAGCACCCCGAATACCGAGAGCCTTCTGAAAAGACGGACTTTATGCGCCTGCTGGCGTTTTTCCTGCCGTTCAACGGAGCGGACATAGTCATTTCGAATTGAAGCGACTTCCGGACTGCCTGCATTCTTCTTCCTCTTCAAACCCATGACTTTTCCTCCTCTACTCACTTTGTTGCCATTATACACGATATTGGGAAATTTTATAAGTTTTTTTTGCATGTCTTGCCGTTTTTACAGCATTTCCGCTACTGTACACAATTTTAATTATTAAATTATTAATAAAAATACTATTGACTTAATTTTTATGCAGTCTATAATATTAGTAACTCTCAATAAAAGCTTTTATTTAATAAGATTTAATTGAATCTAATTTTTATCGAACTAATAAATATGCATGAATAGTGAATAAAGTATAGGGGGCGAAAATATGACAGGATCGTTGTCACTCGCAAATGGCGCAAGCTTTACAGGGAATTGGCATGGCAGTGCCGGGCACGTACAAGGCGAAATTGTCTTTTTCACCGGAATGACTGGGTACGAGGAAGTATTGACGGACCCTTCCTATAAGGGGCAAGTCATTGTATTTTCTTATCCGCTGATCGGCCAGTACGGCGTCCAGGCGGCGCATATTCAATCTGAAAAAATCCAAGCCGCGGGGATTGTCGTAGCAGAGCTTTACGACGGGCCTGTCGAAAAAGGAGCGATGCCGCTTGCGGAATTTGCCCGAAAAGCACAAGTGCCAATACTCAGCGGAGCCGATACCCGCTCCATCATCCAGGCAGTGCGCGAGTCGGGGACGATGCAATCGCATTTGGCTTCCGCTTTCGCAGGGACAGCCGAGTGGCAGCCTGTACAGACCGATTTCTTCGCGCTATCAGGCGGCTCTAGTGAAGTGGTCGAGCTTGGCGAAGGCGGCCTTCACATCGGTTTGATCGACTTCCATTATAAATCTTCCATCTTAACGGAATTGCTGCAGCGCAATTGCAAAGTCAGCATCATTCCGCATACCCTGCCGACCGAACAACTGGACAGACTCGGGCTTGACGGCCTGCTGTTTTCAAACGGCCCTGGCGACCCAGCTGCGCTGGCGCCGCTATTTCCGGTTTACCGGGATTGGGCAGAGCGTTATCCGACATTCGGCATTTGCCTTGGCCATCAGATCCTGGCTTCTAGTTTTGGCGCCAAGACCGCCAAATTGGCATTCGGCCACCGCGGAGCTAACCACCCGGTCATCAATGTGAAAACGCAGCAAGTTTCGATGAGCTCGCAGAACCACAGCTATGTCGTCGAAGACGACAGCATCAGCGAAACGCCATTATCGGTCCTTTATAAAAACGTCAACGATGGCAGCATCGAAGGGCTGTTCCATGAAGAGCTACCGCTCCTGACTGTTCAGTTCCATCCGGAGGCAGCTCCTGGACCCGCCGACCATCTGGCATTGTTCAGCCAGTTCCTATCCACAGCCCAAAAGAAAAAGAAGGTGAAAATGCATGCCTAAGCAGCACAATATAAAAAAAGTATTGGTCATCGGCTCGGGTGCGATCGTCATCGGCCAAGCCGCCGAATTCGATTATTCCGGCACCCAGGCCTGTCTGGCCCTTAAAGAGGAAGGCCTCGAAGTGATCCTCGTCAACAACAATCCCGCCACCATCATGACGGATAAGAGCATGTCAGACAAAGTTTATTTCGAACCGCTGACAACCGCAAGCGTCACCGCCATCATCGCCCAAGAACGACCGGATGGCTTATTGGCAACAGTCGGCGGACAGACCGGTTTGAACTTGGCAATGGCATTGTCGGATTCCGGCGTCCTCGCGGAGTATGGTGTACGTTTGCTCGGCACCGACATCGGCTCGATCAAACAAGCTGAAGACCGCGAACAATTCCGCGCATTGATGCACAAGCTCGATGAACCCGTGCCGCAGAGCGCCATCGTTTACTCGGCCGATAGCGCCCTGGAATTCGCCGAACACGCAGGCTACCCGCTCATCGTCCGCCCTGCTTATACCTTAGGCGGCTTCGGCGGAGGCATCGCGCAGGATGAAGCAGCTTACATCTCGCTCGTTCAGCAAGGACTCAGTGCCAGCCCCATCAAGCAATGCCTCGTAGAAAAAAGCATCGCGGGCTATAAGGAAATCGAATACGAAGTCATGCGCGATGCCGCCGGAACGTGCATCACCATTTGCAATATGGAAAACATGGACCCGGTCGGCGTCCATACCGGTGACTCTATCGTAGTCGCGCCGAGCCAAACGATGAATGACCGCGAGTACCACTTGCTGCGCACCGCATCCATCCATATTATCGAGGCACTCGGCATAATTGGCGCATGCAACGTGCAATTCGCACTCCATCCGGAAAACTCCACGTATTTCCTGATTGAAGTGAATCCGCGGGTCAGCCGATCTTCTGCGCTGGCATCGAAAGCGACTGGTTATCCGATCGCCAAAATTGCCGCCAAGCTTGCACTCGGCTATTTGCTGGCAGAATTGAAAAATCCGGTGACCGGCACGACGTTTGCCAGCTTCGAGCCGGCGCTCGATTACGCCGTTGTCAAGATTCCGCGCTGGCCATTCGATCAGTTCCAGAACGCCGACCGTTCGCTTGGCACGCAGATGAAAGCAACGGGCGAAGTCATGGCGATTGAACGCAGCATGGAAGCTGCGTTCCAGAAAGCTATTCGTTCGCTTGACCTTCCCCTCGACGGCTTCCGCCTGCCTGTTTTGGCTGAAATGCCGACGGCCCGATTGGAAGAGCTCGCCACCGCAGCAGATGATCGCCGCTTGTTCGTGCTGTTCGAATTGCTAATCCGCAACAAAAGCATTGCGCACCTCCAAGGGTTAACGGCAATTGCACCTTATTTCCTCCACGTCCTTAAACGCATCGTCGATGAATGGCGCAAGCTCCAATTGCTGTCTTGGAACGATATGACCTACCAGCGTCTGCTGAAAGCGAAATCGCTCGGCTTCAGCGACCGGCAGCTGGCTGATTTATGGGACATCTCCCCCTCGGAAATCTGGGGACAGCGCAAAAGCTGGGGCATGTCGCCCGCTTACCGCGTCATCGATACGTGCGCGGCGGAATTCCGCTCGCAGACGAATTATTTTTATTCCACTTGGAACGGCTCTTCCGACGAGCGTTCGGCCAACCCGAAAAAAGTGGCGGTCATCGGCTCAGGGCCGATCCGCATCGGCCAAGGCATCGAATTCGATTATTGCTGCGTCCACAGCGTCTTGGCTTTGCAACAGCTTGGCTATGAAGCGGTGATGATCAACAACAACCCGGAAACGGTCAGCACGGATTACGAAATCGCCGATGCGCTGTATTTTGAACCGATGACTGCAGAAGACATCCTGAATGTCCTCGATTTTGAAGGCATCACTAACGTTATCGTCCAGTTCGGCGGGCAGACTTCATTGAATGTCGCTGCCGAATTGGAAGAAGCGGGCATCACAGTGCTTGGTTCGACCGTCGACCTGCTGGATCAGATGGAAGACCGCGACCGGTTTTATTCGTTTCTTGAGTCGATCGGGCTTCCGGCCATCCCGAGCTACACGGCCGCCCTGCCTGAGGAAGTCCCGCAATTCGCAGAGAAGCTCGGCTACCCGGTCCTCCTTCGCCCATCTTATGTCATCGGCGGCAAAGGGATGAATGTTTTGCATAATGAAAACGAGCTTGCACAATGGCTGGCACAGACAGATGCGGTGTTCCCGGTATTGGTCGACCATTTCATCACCGGCAAAGAAGTGGAAGCCGACATCTTGACGGACGGCGAAAACGTCTGGGTATCCGCCATCTTCGAACACATCGAAGGCACTGGCGTCCATTCGGGAGACAGCATTTCGATCACTCCGCCGCAGACGTTGTCAGCACACGAACTTGAAGAGATTTCGAGCACCGCTAAGCACATTGCCGCCAATATGGCGTATACAGGCTTGTTCAACATCCAGTTTGTTTATGAACAAGGCCAATTGTTCGTCATGGAAATCAACCCGCGGGCATCGCGCACAGCGCCGATCAGCTCAAAAGTGACAGGCGTTCCGCTCGTCCAGCATGCCACTGCGCTGATGCTCGGTATTCCCTACGGGGAGCTTGGCATCGAGCAGGACTATAACGGCCAGCCGGAATACACGGTAAAAGCACCGGTGTTCTCCCATATCAAGCTCCCTGGCCTGTCGCCGGTGCTGTCGCCAGAGATGATGTCGACCGGCGAAGTCATCGGCCAAAGCCCAGATGCCAACATTGCGATGCACAAGGCGCTCGTCGGCGCTTCGCAGCAATTGGCGAACTTAGACGGTGGCGGCACGATTTTCATCACCGACGCATCGCTGGCGCTGATTGACTTGGATTTTTGGCTGAAGCACGGCTTCGCCTTCCAGACAGAAGAGTC
>DATISS010000066.1:0-25147 GCA_035468565.1 Planococcus sp. (in: firmicutes) | reverse complement strand
CGGTTTGATGCCGATTGAAATCATTAGAGACGGCAGCAGCCTATTCGTACTGAACCACGGATCGCACGATGTCGTGAAACTGGACGCCGAAACACTGGAACAGCAGGGCAAAGTTTCGGTTGGTGACAATCCGTACTACGGCGTTGTTTCCGGTGGGAAATTATACGTCAGCAGCATGGACGCCGATGTAATCAGTGAAATTGATATTGAAAGCTTTACCGTGACTAAAGAAATTCCGACGGCTGCCGGGCCGCACGCGATGGTGCTGGAGGAGGAAAAATATGAAAATCCTGGTAATTGATGATGAACAGACGATGCAGCATCTGCTGAGGCTCATGTTGGAAGGGGCGGGCTATACCGTGCTGTCGGCTGCAAGCGGCGAAGAAGGAATCCGACGCATCCGCTCGGAAGAGGTCGATTTTGTCATTCTCGACGTGCTGATGGGCGGCGTCGACGGCTTCACCGCATGTGCGGAAATCCGGCGTTTCACGCCAGTGCCGATTCTTATGCTGACCGCGATTGCCGGCAGTGAAGCGGACAAAGTGAAAGGGCTGCGGGCAGGAGCCGATGATTATATGGTCAAGCCGTTCTCAAAGCAGGAACTGCTGGCGCGCATCGAGGCGATTCTGCGCCGCACCCATAATGGAAGCATCCAGAGGGACAGCGAATGGACCAATGGCGCGCTCGAATTGAACGAAACGATGCGTTCGGTGAGGGTTGCCGGCACGCCGGTTACATTGACGCGGCGCGAATTTGATTTGCTGGCGTTTTTGCTGAAGCACCGAGAACAGGTATTTTCCCGCGAACAATTGATGGAGAAGCTATGGGGCGAACAGGCCTATAACGTCACAACGCGGACCGTCGATACCCACATCAAAACGCTGCGCATCAAGCTTGGTGAAGCAGGCGGCGCCATCGAAACTGTCTGGGGCCTGGGCTATAAGCTGGTGAAGCTATGAAGCCGTATCGCTCCGTCGCAACGAAATTATGGCTCCTTTTCGCTGGGATTTCTGTGGCTGGCATTGCACTCTTGATGTTCGTCGCTTATTCGGTTTATGACGCGGTTTACGTCGATGCGGAGCGCGAACAGCTGCACGAGCTGGCGGAAGCGCTGCGAGGCGTCTACTTGGCTGGTGATGCGGCAAAACTGGAAGGGATCGTAGAATTTCTGCAAGATTCCGGCCTCAACGCGCTGGCGATCGATGACCCGATGGTGCTTGGAGCGGCGCTGCCGCTGCAGGCGCCGGAAGGGGATGTCATCATCAATTTTGAAGAACGCGAAAAGCTGTCGCAAGGACAAGCGGTGGTCATTGAGCGGCGCAATGCTTATGTCGACGCGGATTTGATCGGCGTAGCGCTGCCGGTGATCGAAGATGGAAATTTGCGGGCAATCGTATTCACCTACCGGCCGGTATCGGAACTCAGCCAGGCATTCATGAAAGTGCTGCCGATCCTGCTGGCATCAGGTTTGCTTGCGCTCGCAGCACTTTATGCCATCCGCCGGCGCATCCAGAAGGAATTCATCGGGCCGGTCGTGGAACTGCGGAACGCTTCTGACGCCATGGCAAAGGGGAGTTTCGAAGGCGGCATAAAACCTGCTGTCCATAATGAAGTCGGCGACCTTGCCCAATCTTTCAACGCGATGGCGGCGTCCATCCATGAAGAAGATGAAAAGAAACGTGAATTTCTGCAAAACCTGTCCCACGAATTGCGGACTCCGCTCAGCTATATGAAAGGCTATAGTGAATTGCTGCAGCAGCCGGATGCAGACCACCGGCACATTGCGGCTATTTTGTACCGCGAATCGGGACGCATGGAACGCATGGTCAGCCAAATCCTGGATTTGACCAAGCTCGAAGGCGGCGATGAGGAAATTGCGCATGAGCTGTTGCCACTGAGTGAAATCGCACTATCGGCCATCGACAACACAGCAGTGAAATGGCGGGGCCGGCAGCAGCGGTTAGAAGCGGACCTGGATGAAGACATACTGGTATACGGCGATGAAGATCGTCTGCTGCAGGTGTTGGTCAATTTGCTCGACAACGCCATCGCCTATACACCGGACTGCGGTTCGATTACCGTGAACCTGAGCAGGGAAGGCGGCGAAGCGGTGCTCGAAGTGGGCGACAGCGGACCAGGAATACCGGAACATGATCTGCCATTTGTCGCGAATCGTTTCTACCGCGTCGAAAAAGGCCGCACCCAGGCCGGCGGCGGAGCAGGCATCGGCCTGTCGATTGTTAAGCAAATTGCCGAACTTCACGGCGGCCGGCTGGAAGTAGAGTCGTCCGAAGGCAACGGGACGCGTGTGCAAGTCCGGCTTCCTTTGGCAGCGATAAACTGACAAGTTATTAGAAAATTTTTATTTTGAAGATTTCACAGGCGTTTCACAATTGCCCATTAAGCTGAATTTATTGGAATAATTTCAGTTTAATGGAGGGTTTACGGATGAAGAAATTAATGGTTATTGGTGTGTTTGGATTAATGCTTGCAGGTTGCGGTATGGAAGAGGAAAGTGTGGACAACGCGACGGCTGCCGAGCAAGAGGTACAGGAATTGGAAGTCGAAGTCCTGACCGAAGCTAAGGGGGAAGCTGGCGAATGGACGCTTGAAGCGTATGTATCGCAAGGCGGCGAAGCGGTGAATGATGCGGATGAAGTGAAGTTCGAAGTATTCGAAGCCGGCAAGAAAGACGAAAGTGTGAAAACCGATTACACGGATGTGAAAGACGGCGTCTATTCGGTCAAGCACACGTTCCAGGAAGATGGCGTCTATTATTTCATCCCGCACGTAACAGCGCGCAGCTTGCATACCATGCCGACGCAGCAAGTGATTGTCGGAAAAGTGACAGACGAAGAAATCCAAAGGGCTGAAAAAGCGATGGCCGAAGCGAAA
Organism: Planococcus sp. (in: firmicutes); assembly: GCA_035468565.1. Lineage (GTDB taxonomy): Bacteria > Bacillota > Bacilli > Bacillales_A > Planococcaceae > Planococcus. The sequence goes on along the minus strand of DATISS010000066.1, from coordinate 22,252 downwards.
GCGAAAATGATGGAAGAAAAAGACTCTGGCATGGAAGATATGAAAGATAGCGAAGACACGAAAGACGGCATGTAAGTGGCGGTAACTAAGCTGCAGCCACTTAAAGGCTAAAAAAATCCCTCCTGGTCCAGGAGGGATTTTCTTGTGCTGAAAATAACGATCACGCGGCATTTCTGCAAGCTTCTGCGCATTTCATGCATGCTTCCGCACAGCGCTGGCAATGGTCGTGGTCATGTTTTTGGCATTCTGTTCCGCATGCTTCACAAATAACAGCGCAAACTTTCGCTAATTCGGAAACGAAAGGCGAATTGCGCGTAATGGCATGTTCCAAATACGCGCAGATGTCCGCGCATTCACGGTCCAGGCGTATGCATTCAACCATCATCTTGACGTCGTCTTCTTTCAAGCACGCGTCGAAGCAATGATTGCAAGCTTCTGCGCAGTCGTGCAATGTTTTGATCAATTCTGCATGTTGTTCATGAGCCATCCTTATAACCTCCATTTCAGATTTTGCTGCTCTCCCTTTCTGATTTCCCCAAGCATGAAAATCTAAACGGAATGGGGCCAATTCCTTAGAATCTGCACACTTTATCCTTCAGGCGGCTTGCCGCGTGTTTCATCGAGCTCCTGCAGGCGCTGCCGATATTCTTCCGCACTGATTTCCCCTTTGGCAAAGCGGTCATCCAGCTTTTTTTCAGCAGAGCCCAAAGAGCCGCCGCTGCGCCGCCTTGCATAGACCGCAACAGAACTGATGACCGCCACCAGGATGAGCACAATGAGGAGAATCATGAAAAACGAAATCCGGACACCTTCTGTTTCTGCCATTGCCTCTGCTCCTTTCTGAAAAAGCGGCTGCGCTAAGCTCGTTTATCGCCTTCAAGTTCCATCAAGCGCTCCCGAAATTCTTCGGTGCTGATTTCTCCTCGGGCATAGCGATCCTTCAGCAGTTCAATTGCCCGGCTGGAAGGAGGAACCGGACTGTCGGCAGCATTTCTCCGGCTGAAGGCAACAATCATCCAAATGGCCAGCGCCAGAAAAATGAGCAAGACAATAAAGCCGAATGCCATCCCCATCCACATCATTGGATTAGAAGCCGAATTCGAACCATAATTCCACATCGTATTCACCTCCATTATTGTTTTTTATGATTTTTTAGCGATAGATGCCGCCGGGCCTCTTCTTGCAATTCGCGCATGCCGCAGCGGTATTGTTCTTCGGTGATTTCCCCGTTCCTGAACTGCTCTTTTAAAAGCCGAGCCACAAAATGCGAATAATTCACCTTTTCCATAGATGAACCGATGCGCCTTGTGTAAACCACCAATAGAACAGCGAGCACCAATAAGGCAATATGAATCAGGAGCAGCCATCCATAGCGGGGTTCTTCTCGCATAAGAAGGATGAAGCCTAGATAAGTCATTGCAGTTGTCTCCTTTCCGCAAAATTTGGGATAAAGGGCCACTGGGTATACCACAATTCAAAAGATGGACGGTATCAATTACATCAAGTGTACACTAAAAAAAGATGGAATATTCTAATTATTAAGGAGGGGGAATATTTATTTTGCAAAAAAGCGGAGCTAAAAGGCGGGTATGTTACGATATTACAGAAAAAGGGAGGGAAATGACCTATGTTTATACATAAAATTGACAATGAACTTTCATTGAAACTTGTCGAGCTTGGAGATACGCAGCGGATTTTCGAACTGACCGAAGGCTCCCGCAGCTATTTGAAAGAATGGCTGCCGTGGCTCGACTTCACGACCGAACTAAAAGACACGGAAGATTTCATCAAGGCGAGCAGGGGGAATTACGCGGAAGGCAAAACCTTGAATGCGGCAATTTTGTTCAACGGGGAAATTGTCGGCCTGGGCGGATTCAATAATATCAACCCGGCCAATAAAACCGCATATATCGGCTATTGGCTGGGGCAGGAGTATCAAGGCAAAGGCATCATGACACGCGTGGCACGCGCATTGACCGATTACGCGCTCAACGATTTGAAACTCAACAAAGTGGAAATTCGCGCAGCGGCGGGCAATGTGAAAAGCCGCAGCATACCGGAGCGCCTCGGCTATGTCGAGGAAGGCACGATCCGCCGCGCAGAGTCGCTCTACGGACATTTCGTTGACCACGTCGTTTACGGTATGCTCGCCGAAGAGTGGGACAAAAAATAGAAATGCTTTAAAAGAACTGGGGACATAAAAACCCCCCTTGCAAAAAATCTGCAAAGGGGGTTTAAGGTATGCTTATTTATTGAAATCTTTTTTGAAATCGCCGATTTTGTCTTGGATAGTGCCTTTGGCTTTATCTTTTTTGCCTTCAGCTTGGAGGCTTGAATTATCCGTAGCGTTGCCGACCTGGTCTTTCAGTTCACCTTTGCCTTTGCTTACTGCGCCTTTAAGTTTATCTCCGAATCCTTTGTCTTCTGCCATGATGAATTCCTCCTTAAAATGTGTTATTAACTATATAGCCTGAAAAAGGATAAGTTCAACGTATTTCGGTACATTCGAAGGAACCGAAATAATGAGGGACAACATGGACAAACGAGATCCCAATCAAATTATCGACCAGAAATTAAGGGAAACGCGGCCGCCGTGGCGCGGAAGACAAGCACCGGCGCAGCCCAAAAAATATAAGCCCAGCATGAAGACCGTGGAAAATTACGTCGTCCTCGATTTCGAGACGACTGGCTTGAAAGCGGGGAGCGATAAAATCATCCAGATTGGCGCCGTGAAATACATCGGCCATAACCGGGAAGATACAATGTATTTATTGATCAATCCGGAATGCCATATTTCCAGCACCATTACGCGAATCACGGGCATCAAAAATACGGACGTCCAGCAAGCGCCAGTCATCGAGGAAGTAGCGCATGAATTGATCGCGTTCATCGAAGGCTTGCCGATTGTTGCGCATAATGCACCGTTTGATATGGGATTTTTGTATGCGCTTGAAGAAATCACGCCGATTCCGGAATATACCGTCATTGACACGGTGCGCTTGGCGAGAAAAGCGATTACCGAAACGCCAAATCACAAACTGACGACGCTGTCAGCGTTTCTTGAGCTTGAACATAATGCCCATGACGCGCTCGGCGATTGCTTGGCGACAGCCGCTATTTACCAATTTTGTGTTTCCAGGCTTTAAACCGAACCAGCTTCCGGCATTTACGCCGGAGGCTGGTTTTTATATTTCAATGATTTTGATGGCCGAAAAAATCTCGTCTTTGGGGGAATCGGCATGCCATTCGGAAGGATAATAGCCGAGCGGGTTGCAGATCACTTCGATGCCTTCATGCCAGTCGTGGTAGCGCAGATGGATATGGCCGAAAATGTATTTTTTCACGCCGTATTTCAGCGCTAATTCCCCGTAGCGCCTACTTCCCATCATCGCGTTGAAAAAATCCCAGCTGCCGATGTTTTTGACGCGCAGGTAATGGTGGAACGGGATAACGTGCGTCACCATGATGATGTTCTTGCCTTCGTGCTGCTGGAGCCAGCCTTCGAGCTTTGTTAGCGAGATGGCAGTTTCCTCAATATCAGAACGGGGCCAATGCGCATGGCGCATATCCGGCCAATGATAATCCTTGTAGACGCCGGAGGCAAATTCCGCATCTGTATGGCCGTCGACGCCAAACGAATAATCGTACCAGCCGCCGTCGCCAATGATGACCCAATTACTATCGAGCTCGACAGGGCCATTGCCCAAATTGCCTGAGAACCCCAATAGCTTGTCATAGGCAGCCTGAGAATCGGCGTCGTATATATCGTGGTTGCCGTTGACAAACAGTAGAAGGATGTCTGGCACCGCTGCCTGCAATTCCTCCAAAATCTCCAGCGCCCGGTCTGGAGCGCTCGCAATATCACCGGCGATGATGAAAACATCCGGGCTGTGGAGCTTCAGCCATTGCTCGATCAATGCCATAATATTTGCGCCTGTCTTTTTCCGGTTCAGTTCTTCATGAATGTCTGATAACACTGCAATCTTCACATGCGGCTCCCCCTTTGTATTGCAACTGAAATAAGGTTTGCTATGGTTTTTGCAAAAGCTTTTATAAAAAGTATAACGCAGATGCATTAACTATTAAACAATTCTGAAAAATTAAGACGTACTTGTATTATTTGCAAAAAAAACATGTAAAATGAAAATGAAGAAGCGGAATAGAGAAATTGCTCCGGCTAGAGAGGCATACCGCTTTTCAGCGAAAATGCAGAACTTCATTTTTTATGGAATGGGGGCTTATCAATGGAGCATGCTGTTGAAATAGAAGGAGTCAGCAAATCTTACGGCAAAAAGCTGGTGCTGGAGGATATCGGATTTTTAATCGGCGAGGGCATGATCTACGGCTTGATCGGGCCGTCGGGTTCGGGCAAGACGACGCTCGTCAAGATGATCGTGGGCATTACGGAACCGGATGCGGGCGCGATCCACATCTTTGGCGTCAAGGTGCCGAACCTCGAATTGCTGGAGAAGGTGGGGTATATGGCGCAAGCGGATGCGCTTTATACGGAATTGACTGGCAAAGAGAATTTGGATTTTTTTGCTTCGCTGTATCCTATGAAAAGTACGGCGCGGAAAAAGCGCATCGCCTACGCCGCGGGCATCGTCAACTTGACCGCAGAACTCGGCAAGAGGGTATCGGCTTATTCGGGCGGTATGAAGCGGCGCTTGTCGCTAGCCATCGCGCTGGTCCACAATCCGAAATTGCTGATTCTTGATGAGCCGACTGTCGGCATGGATCCCGAACTGAGGCTCTCGGTGTGGACGGAATTGCTGCACCTGAAAAAAGAGCATCAGAAGACGATCATCATTACGACGCATGTCATGGATGAAGCGGAGCGCTGTGACATCGTATCGCTCGTAAGGGAGGGCCGGATCCTCGCGACCGGCACGCCAACTGAGTTGAAGCAAGCATACGGGGCAATGGATCTCGAAGAAGTTTTCCTGAAAGCCGGAAGGGAGCACCGATGAGGATTCTGGCGATTGTCAAGCGCATCATCAAACAATTGCTGCGGGACCGGCGCACGCTGGCGCTGCTGTTTTTTGCGCCGCTGATCATTTTGACGCTCATGTACTTTTTCTTCAACGGCGAAACGGAAGAGCTGGTGCTCGGCACGGTCAATGTGGATGTCTGGTTCACCGCTGCGCTCGAGGAAAGCGGCGTCCACGTCATCCCGTATGAGGAGGCCGGCCGTAAAACGGTCATCGAGCATGGATTGGATGGCTTACTGACGGTTGCGAACGGCGAGATGGCGCTGATTTTATTGAACGAAGAGCCTTCAGTTTCAAAAGCGCTATCGGCGCAAGTCAGCACAGCGGCGATGCGGTTGGCTGCGGCGCCTGAAGAGCGCCCGCAGGAAATCGAGGTGCAGTATATTTACGGCAGCGCGGACACAGCATTTTTTGATGTGCTCAGTCCGGTATTGATCGGCTTTTTCGTGTTCTTTTTCGTCTTTCTGATTTCAGGCATCGGCTTGCTGAAAGAACGGACGTCAGGGACATTGGAGCGGCTGATGGCGACGCCGATCCGCAAAGGGGAATTGCTTACGGCCTACCTGGCAGGTTTCGGCCTGTTCGCAGTGGTCCAGACCATTATTGTCGTAGCGTTCTCGATCCTGGTGCTCGATGTTGTCGTTGCCGGGTCGGTCTGGCATGTCATCTTGATCAACCTGGCGCTGGCGCTGGTGGCACTGTCGCTCGGCATCTTATTGTCGACGTTTGCGGCTACCGAATTCCAGATGGTGCAGTTTATCCCGTTGATCGTGGTGCCGCAGATTTTCTTCGCGGGCATCTTCCCGGTCGAAGGGCTGGCGGACTGGCTGCAGGCAATCGCCAAAGTCATGCCGATCTATTACGCGGCGGAAGCGTTGAAGGCGGTCATGTATAAAGGGCTCGGCTTCGACGCCATCAAAGGGGAGTTGGCGGCGCTTATGGCATTTGCCGCTGTGTTCATCACGCTGAATCTGCTGGTGCTCAAATCGCACCGGTCGTTATAAAAAGGAGGGAAACGCTTGTTGAGTTATTACAGCAAACTATCATCAGAAGTATACGATTTAGACAAGCCGGTCGGCAGTTCGTTTGGCGATATTGAATATTACGCGGAACGCTTGGAAGGAGTGGGCGGGAAGGTGCTCGAGCCAGCTGTCGGCACGGGGCGCATGCTGATTCCGCTGCTTGAAAAAGGGTTTGACGTCGACGGCTTTGATTCGTCGACAGAAATGCTCGAAATCTGCTGGGCTAATTGCGGAGAGCGCGGTTTGGACCCGGTCGTCTTCGAAGCGTCGATGGAAGCGTTCGAAAGCGAAACGGATTATCATGCCATCATCATCTCGACGGGTACGTTCCTGCTCATGCACGAACGTGGCATATCGATCCAGGCGCTGCATAATTTCCACCGGCATCTGGCGGACGGAGGCAGGCTGATTATCGATTTGTCGCTGCCGGGCAATATCGAGCTTGAAAAAACCAATACGCGCAAGTGGAACACCCCGCACGGCGAAGTGATTACGGTGGAATCGAAAAAAGTGGAAGTCGATTGGCTGAACCAATATTCGATCGGGCAGAACCGCTACGAGAAATGGCGCGACGGAGAGCTCATCGCGTCGGAACTCGAACGGATCCCGATGCGCTGGTATGGCATCGAGGAGTTCAAAATGCTGCTCGAACACGCTGGCTTCACAGAAATCACGGTATCGGCCGATTACCAGTACGGCAAAACACCGACGCATCTGGGGCAAACGCTGACTTTCGAGGCGGTCGCGAACAAGCGCGGGCTATAGGAATGCATGGCGAGCTTATGGAATAAAAGCAAAAGGCGTTCAATCCATTATGGGATTGAACGCCTTTTTGCTATATAAGTTGAACAAAAAAGTTTGATTTTTATAAGCCGCTCCGGTCGCTTTGGGCATGGCTCTCGCCCGCGGCAAAGGTATTTCCCCAATTCTTGGGTCAATACCTTCGCAGCTGTTTTGCGGAATATCGAAGATTATAAAATATAAGTTCAACTTATATAGTTATTCATTTCTGGTTGAATTCAATGGCTTCCCAGATCAAGCTTTTAAAAGGTTCGGGTTGGATATCCGACAGTTTATGGATGCGGATGTGCCGCATTTTCGTGCCGTCGCCTTCCAGCAAACCGCCGCGGTCAGGCAATTGCGCGCCTTGGTAAAAGCCGAAATTGACGTGGGTTTTCGCCGGCTGCAAATAACACACCAGCCCGTCATGTGAATAGCTCGGTTTGGACCATTTGATTTCTTCCGACATCTTGGCTGAAGCTTCAAAAATCAGCTCCCGTAGCTCAAGCGCCAGTTTTTGTACATGTTCGTCCAAGCCGTCAAAAAATGGATCGGCCAATGGATTATGCAGCTCTTTCATCAAAATCGCCCCTTTAATTCATTTTGGATGAAACTACTAAAAAACGCACCACGGAGTTCGTGTGGTTGAACCAGTAATGTTTTTTGCGCGCATCGAACATGGTTGACTGCTGCGCTGGAAAATCAGTTTGCACGCCATCGATTTCCACGGTCAATAGACCTTCAATGACAAATAGAAACTCAAAGCCGCTATGGGAAAACGCATTTCCCTTGTTTTCGCCCGGCTGTAAAGTGACGAGAATCGGAGAGAAATCGGCCTCCTTGATGCCCTCAGATAGATCTTTGTAATAGAAAGGTTCTAGTCGGTCTATCCGATTTTCTTGATCTTCACTGCCGGAAAAAAACACGCTGGGATCGACGTTCAATGCATCCGAGATTTTCCGCAGAGATTCAAGCGTCACGCTCGATTTGCCGCGTTCGACTTGCGACAGAAAGCTAATGGAAACGCCAGTCCGCTCCGCTAGTTCCTTCAAGGTCAGTTTCCGCTCTTTGCGGAGGGTTTTCAAAATACTTCCGATAGAGCTTGCAGCCATGTGGGTTCCCCGCTTTTTCTGATGAGTAAGTCAATCTTTTGCGTTAATTGTTAGGTATCGGCATGCGGATATGAATTCAGTTCATATTCTATCTTAACCTAAAACAAAACGCTTAATACTAAAAAAAGAAATGAAAAGATTTTATTGACAGAAAATTGATAACTGTCTAATATCTGAATATGGGTGAAATTAAAGTGTCACTTCAATTTTAAGCGAACAAGGGGGATGTTGAAATGTCTAATAAACAATTGCGGCGTGTTTTGGTGGCAAGTCTAGTGGGGAGTTCTATTGAATGGTTCGATTATTTCTTATATGGCACAATGGCGGCATTGGTATTCAATCAATTGTTCTTCGTTAATGAAGATCCGACAGTAGGGCTATTATTGGCTTATGCATCATTTGCTTTATCATTTTTCATCCGGCCATTCGGCGGAATCGTATTCAGCCATATCGGAGATCGAATCGGGCGCAAGAAAACACTCGTTTTGACTTTGAGCTTGATGGGCTTCGCGACATTTGCCATGGGATTATTGCCGACTTACCAGGCAATTGGCGTTGCTGCACCGATTCTTTTGATTACGCTGCGCTTGATCCAGGGGCTCGGTATCGGCGGTGAATGGGGCGGCGCATTGCTGCTGGCAACGGAATACGCACCACCGGGACGCCGCGGCTTGTTCGGCAGCATTCCTCAAATGGGTGTCACAATCGGTATGGTAATGGGAACGTTGGCTCTGTGGATCATGACATTGCTGCCGGAAGATTCCTTCATGACCTGGGGCTGGCGTGTACCGTTCGTGCTGAGCGCATTGCTTGTGGTCTTTGGGCTATGGATCCGTAAAGGCATTGATGAGACGCCAGAATTCAAGCGCGTCCAGGAGGCGGGGGAGATTCCGGACCTTCCAATCGTGGAGACGTTGAAATACCATTGGCGGGCAGTGTTGATCACGATTGGCGCGAAATTTGTCGAGACGGCACCATTCTATATTTTCAGTACGTTCGTCGTATCTTACGCGACAACAAATTTAGGGTTTACACGCACCGCCACGCTTTCAGCGGTGATGATTGCTACTGTAGTGACTACGATTTTGATTCCAATCATGGGGCATTTATCGGATACGGTGGGGCGCAAGAAATTGTATGTGACCGGAACCGTGGCAATGGCGCTGTTCGCTTTCCCCTATTTCTGGATGCTTCAGCAAGGGTCGGTCGCGTTGTTGATCTTGGCAACTGTCATCGCACTCGGCGTCATCTGGGCACCGATTACTGCAGTTCTGGGCACGATGTTCTCGGAGATTTTTGACGCTAAAGTCCGTTATACAGGCGTATCGCTGGGCTATCAGATAGGCGCAGCCGTTGCCGGTGGAACAGCGCCGCTGGTTGCGACGGCTTTATTGACACAATTCAATAATTCTTATGTGCCAGTTGCGCTTTACATCATTTTTACCGCGCTTGTGTCGCTGCTTTCAATTTGGGCAGTCAAAGACGTCAGCGCCAAAACTGCCGCACCGAAATTGGCAGTGAAAGAAAGCCAGGCATAATCAGCAAGGTAGGAAAACAGCGGAAGCAACTGTTTCCGCTGTCTCCTCATACTTGTGTGAAATATCCGATATTTTTCATTATAGGAGGGGAACCATGCTCATCATTAACGAACAACAGATTCAGCAAGTATATAATATAACAGATGCCATCCAGGACGTAAGCGGCATATTGGCGGCCAAAATGCACGGCAAAATCGACAATCCCCATCGCACTGTACTCGACTTCCCCGAAAGGCAAGCTTCTGCCCTTTATATGCCAAGCGCTGATCGCGCTGATGAAATCGCGGGCATCAAAGTCGTGACGATTTTTCCGCAAAATCCGCAAGCTGGAAAACCCACGACGCAAGGAATGATCATGTTGGCTGATGCTGCGGACGGCGCACACCTCGCGCTGATGGGAGCATCTTATCTGACACGGCTGCGCACCGGCGCATTGTCCGCTATTGCCACCGACCGGCTGGCGCGCCAGGATAGCAAAATCTTGGCTGTCATCGGCACGGGAGCTATGGCGTTCGAGCAGGTATTGGGCGTGCTGGCAGTACGCAGTATTGAAAAAATCATCCTGATCAACCGCACACCTGAGAAAGCTGAGGCTTTCGGCGCCAAAATGACAGCATTTGGCATCAACGTACCATTTGAAATAGCAAGCGACAAAGCGGAAGCGATCCGCCAGGCGCACATCATTTGCTGTGCGACGCGTTCGGACAACCCTGTATTTTCAGGAGAGGATCTACAGCCAGGCACACATATCAATGGCGTCGGTTCCTATTTGCCGAGTATGCGTGAAGTTGACGAGGCGACCATTTACCGTGCAGACAAAATCGTAGTAGATGATTTGGCAGGCGTCATGGCCGAAGCGGGCGAGCTGATCCACTGCGCGGAAACGGGACGCTGGTCATTCGATGATATACACGCCGAGCTTGCCGAACTCTCAGCAGAAAATAAAAACGGGCGTGAAACTCTAGAAGAAATCACTTTTTTTAAGTCCGTCGGCGCCGCCTACTTCGATCTGGCTGTTGCAAAAGGCGTGTATGCAAAAGCACTTGAACAAAAAATCGGTGTGGAGCTGGAGATGTAGAAAAAAGGTATCTAATAATATTAGGCAGTTTGAGCTTGTTCAATGTATTCTGCTTTACAGGCCATCGCTTTTTTCACATCATCTTATAGTTGTAAGAAAGACAGAATCAGCGCGGTGACGCACTGATTCTGTCTTTTCATTTTCGGCATTCTTGGCAACTCCAGCTGCAAAAGCGATTATCTCACTGAATAATAGCCAGATAACCTGTACAAATAGTGTGTACAAAGTATTCAGATTTTATGGTAAAATAAAGTGATAAATATTGTAAATTTAAGGTAATTATTATGGGTTTCGCTAAAGGGGAAATCATGCTGGGAAAGCAATAAGAATGGAGAGCGTGTGCATGCAAAAAGAACAAACAAGATACTCGCGACTTGCGCATATTACGAGGTTGATCAATACGAAATTGGAGCTTCGTGAAGTGCTCGAGCACGTCACGGCAGCGATATCGGAAGAAATTGTCCAATGTGATTCGGTGGGGATTTATTTGCCGGAAAGCAATGGCGATTACCGGGGATATGTAGGGAAGCCGAAATACATCAACGGCACGACGCTTGATATGCATGTCATTGACATGGAATATGATTTGCTGGCGAAAGAAGTAGTCGAGACCCAAAAGACCATCTACATCCCGGACACTTCACAAGATAACCGCCCGGATTCGAGGGCGGTTGCCGGCTTCAAGATCAAATCGCTGTTGGCGCTGCCGATTACGTATGAAGATGAGTTGTTCGGCTTGGTGTTCTTGTTCGATTACGGCATTCCAATGGATTTAAAAGATGAAGAAATCCAGACGGTCGAAGCGTATGTCAATATGGCGGGCGTAGCCATCCGCAACGCGACGAATTTAACGCGCAAGGAAAATCTCATTGTTGAAAAACAAATGCTGTTGGATCTGACACGCGATTTATCCATGTGCGCCACGATGCAAGAATGCTTGGATAAATGTTTCGCTTACGTCGGCAGAGTACTTAACAACCCTAACGTCGCTGTGCATCTGCTCGATCCGCTCGCAGGCCAGCGCATCAAACCGGCGACAGTGAGCCGTGATAGCGACTGGACCAAGGAGAAATGGTTAGAAACCCACAGTAAACAAGAATTCGACCAGACCACCGACCTGGTGTTGCAGGAAGTGGTGAGGACAAAGAAAATGCTGTTCATCCCAGATGTGTTTGCGGATGACCGGCCGAACCATGAGCTATGTACGAATTTTGGCATCAAAGGGATGTTCATGATTCCACTCGTTGCGATGGGCGAAGTGCTGGGTGCGTTGGCAGTCGTCGAACTGGAAAAAGAGATCTTGTCCTTATCGGAAGCGGATATGCAGCTGGCCCAATCGATTGCCGATGCTACGGCGTCGACATTATCAAATTTATTGTACATGGAAAAGCAGGAAGTGATCATCGAGGAGCGGACATCGGAAATCCGCTTAAAGAATAGCGAGTTAGAAAAAGTGGTAGCAGAGCTGGAAAGCTTGAGCCGCGAAAAAATGCTGATTTTGAATTCTGCTGGCGAAGGGATTTTTGGGCTGGACTTGCAAGGCAACATCACGTTCTGCAACCCAGCGAGTGCCGCCATGCTCGGCTATGAAAAAGACGAGCTGACCGGAAAATCATACCGGATGATTTTCGAAGTCATCGAAGAACATGGGAACGACATGCCGGAGTGCAGACCGGATCAGCAATTCATCAAAAAAAATGGTGAGATTTTCCCGGTGGAATGCGTCATTTCCGAAATCAAGGAAGGCAGCGCGGTGCTCGGAGAAGTGGTGACGTTCAAAGACATCACCGAGCGCAAACGGCTTGAAGAAGAAATCAAGTACTTAGCGTATTACGACAGTCTGACCGATCTGCCGAACCGCGTACTGTTAAATGACCGGCTCAACCATTCGCTGAACGAAGCGCGGAAAAAAGATCAAAAAGTGGCGGTACTGTATTTGGATCTCGACCGTTTCAAATTGATCAATGACAGCTTGGGGCATAGCTACGGCGATTTGCTGCTGCGAGAAGCGGCTGAGCGGCTGAAACTCAGCATTCCGCCGAATGCCATCATATCAAGGCAAGGGGGAGACGAGTTCACCATCATTTTGACTGATATTAACGGCGAAGCGGATGTTATGGATGCACTCGAGCAAGTCATGGGCGCCTTTTCTTACCCATTTCCATTGAAAGGCAATGAAATTTTCATCAAGACGAGCATTGGCATCAGCATATTCCCTCAAGACGGGGATACAGCCGAAATCCTCATCAAGCATGCGGATGCGGCGATGTACAAATCGAAAGAAAAATCCGGCACCCATTATCATTTCTTTGAAAGCGAAATGAACCATCGAAACATGGAGAGCATCAAGCTCGAAAACTCGCTTTACAAAGCGCTTGGCAATAACGAACTGGAAATATACTACCAGCCTCAAATCGACAGCTCGACAGAGGAGATTATTGGTGCTGAAGCGCTTCTAAGATGGCATCATCCAACGGAAGGCATTGTTTCGCCTGTGGATTTCATTCCGATTGCGGAAGAAACCGGTTTGATCGTGCCGATCGGTCGTTGGGTGCTGAAGAACGCCTGCAGGCAATTGAGAGACTGGCAGGAACAAGGGCATAGCCGCATGAGTGTGTCCGTGAACTTGTCGGGCCGTCAATTTGAAGAAGACAATCTCGTATCCATGATTGGGGAAACTCTGGTGGAATATCGCCTGGCGCCTGAATTTCTGCATATTGAATTGACCGAAAACCAAATCATCAAAAACAGCAAAGTGACGATCAAGAAGATGAAGGAATTGAAGCAGCTCGGCGTCAACATTGCCATCGATGATTTCGGCACAGGCTATTCATCGCTCGGCTACTTAAAGAATTTCCCGATCGATTTCCTGAAAATCGACCGGTCGTTCATCCAGGACATCGTCCAGGATGACGATAATGCGGCCATCACCAATACGATCATCACATTGGCGAAGAACTTGAATTTGCAGGTCATTGCGGAAGGCGTCGAAACAGTCGAGCAGCTGGAATTCCTGAAGTCGAAAAACTGCTTTATCATGCAGGGCTTTTATTTCAGCCGGCCGATTACAGCCCTTGAGCTTGCCGCTAAGTATTTTGGAAGAGAGAGACAAAACGAATTATATCCAGGGGGGAAATCATGAAAGCTGTACGTTCTGCACTAGAATATTTAAAAGGCGCAGGTGTGACGCACGTATTTGGCATACCCGCGGGGTCCGTCAATGCATTTTTCAATGAATTATATGACATGCCGGAAATTACGTCTGTCGTGGCGAAGCACGAAGGGGCAGCCGGCTATATGGCTGCTTCCTACGCGAAATACTCCAATAAGATGAGCGTCTGCATCGGCAGCAGCGGCCCCGGAGCCACAAATTTGGTGACCGGCGCAGCCAACGCGATGCGCGAACATTTGCCGATTTTGTTCATCACGGGAGCGGTTCCGGTCAGCACAATGGGATTGAATGCGTCGCAGGAATTGGACGCGGATCCGGTATTCAAGTCCGTGACGAAATACAGCGTGACGGTGAAAGATGCCAAAGATCTATTGAAGGAGATCGCCAAAGCGACGGAAATCGCCATCTCCGGCGTTCCGGGACCGGTCCATATCGCAATGCCAATCGATGTCCAGCAGGGCGATGTGGGCACACCGGAAATTCCGGCTCCACCCATGCGCCGCGACATGGCGCCTGATCTCGAAGCAATCAAATTCGCCGCAAAAGAAATGGCTGAACGCAAAACGGGCTATATTTTCGCAGGGCAAGGCGCAAGCCAATCTACGGATCAGCTTGTCGAACTTGCCGAATTACTCGATTGGCCAATCATGGTTTCGCCGCAAGGCAAAAGCATCATGAAGAGCAGCCATCCGCTGTTTGCCGGAATCTTCGGATTCGCCGGCAGCGATATGGCGTCGAAGCTGATCAATGAAGGCGACGGCAAAACACTGCTGGTGGTAGGATCAAGCCTCGGCGAAACCGCTACGAACAATTACAATGCCAATATGGCGAAAGACCGCTTTCTCGTGCAATTGGATTTTGACGCTTCGGTGTTCAACCGCAAATATGAAGTCGATGCGGCGATCCTTGGTGACATCCACTTGAGCCTGGCATTCCTGATTGAAGAGCTGAAAGCGCTCGGCTTGACGGCACGCCCGAAAGACGCACCGCTAGCCGATATGCCGCCAAGGGACCTTGCAGAATACAGCACGAAAAACGTCTTGCTGAAATTGCAGGAATACTTGCCGGCTGACACGCGCTACACGATCGACATCGGCGAGTTCATGGCTTATGTCATCCACCATATGGACGTTCCAGAGCCTGGGACATTCGACATCAACGTCCATTTCGGAGCCATGGGCAGCGGCTTGAACGCCGCCATCGGCTCGAAATTCGCAGAGCCGGAACGTCCGGTTGTCGCAGTGACCGGCGACGGCTGCTTCTTTATGCACGGTATGGAAATCCTGACGGCGAAAGAACATAAACTGCCGATTCTTTTCGTTGTCATGAACAACGCGCGCCTCGGCATGGTCTATCACGGCCATTCGCTTCAATACAAGCGCGTCCATGCGTCGTTCGAACAAGAGCCGGTCGACATCTCCGCGATGGCGGCCGCGATGAACATCCCGAGTTTCCGCGTGGATTCAATGGACGACCTTAGCCAGGATGCCTTGGACCGCCTGACAAACCTCGACGGACCCGCGGTGCTGGAAATTGCGCTTGTCGACAACAACACGCCGCCAATGGGCGACCGCGTGAAATTCCTGTCTTCATTCGGCAAATAAAAGCCTGAAGGATTTATAAAATGAAAAAAGCTGCCGGAAATCTCTCAGCAGTCGGACCCCTTCTTTGACAAAGAGGGGGTTTTATAAATGGTGAAAATGTTCGTTCGTCATCCGACCGATTGCGCCGACGTTCTGGCGCTTGACAGCCGTTAACAGACATTAGCCAAAAAATACGTCCTGCACAAGCGGGACATTTCTTTCCAAACCGTGTGCATCAATTCGCGCTTAATCGGGTAAGCAAATAAAAAAGGAGTGGTGTGCACATGGCTTTCGATTACGACCTCGATTACAAAAACTTGGATCTGCGGAAACATCCGGAACTGTACCGAGTGGGCAAAGGGGAGCAGGGAGTCCTGCTCGTGGAGCCATATAAAGGTGAGATTTTGCCGCATTGGCGCTTCAAGACGCCGGAAATTGCGCAGGAATCATGTGATAAGATTTATGAAATGTTCGAAGACTACCGCAAACAGGATGATTTTGTCGGTATGGACATGGCGCGCAAGTTCATCCAGATGGGCTACACCCGGGCGCGGCGCTACACGAACTACAAAGGCGGCCGTAAATACAACGAAGACGGCAGTATCAAGGAGCGGCAGATCGATCCGGAAAAAGCCGAGTCAGCTGCCATCTTCAAGAAGAAATGGGACGAACTGCGCGAAGACGAAGATTACCTCAAACGCAAAAAAGAGCATCAGAAAAAATACGGCTAAAGGCGGCGCTGCTGCCTTTAGCCGTATTGCCGCCAGTGCATCAAACAAAATACCGCCTATTATTAAAATTTTCCAGACGTTCTGGAAAACCGCCATATTCTGTTATAATAAAAAACGGAATTCATTAGGAGAGAGCCCTAGGGAAATTACATACATAGCAGTTCGGATGCATCTGGCAGTAAAAGGGCGTTTTGGCGCAGCGGTATTCTCAAGGCTTGATCTCTTTGCAGAAAGTAGGATGGAACAATGGAATGGATGGACTTATTGAAAGCCTTGATATTGGGCTTTGTAGAAGGGATGACCGAGTTCGCGCCCGTGTCATCGACAGGCCACTTGATCATCGTGGATGACATGTGGCTGAAATCGCAGGAGTTTCTTGGGAAATATCCGGCAAATACGTTCAAAATCGTTATCCAGCTCGGATCGATTCTCGCAGTCGTCGTGGTATTCTGGAAACGCTTGTTCAGCCTGATCGGCCTTTACAAAATAGAAGGCCAGGAAACGAACAAGAATTTCAATTTGCTGCACGTCATTGTCGGCATGCTGCCGGCCGTGGTGCTGGGCTTTGCATTTAAGGATTTGATCGATGACCATTTGTTCGGAGTGGAAACGGTCATCTACGCGTTAGTGGCAGGATCGATCCTGATGATCGCTGCCGACAAATTCGGGCCGCGCGTGCCGAAAGTCAACTCACTCGATGAAATCACATACATACAGGCCTTCAAAGTCGGCCTCGTGCAATGTTTGTCGCTGTGGCCAGGATTCTCGCGCTCAGGCGCGACGATTTCTGGCGGCGTGCTGTTCGGTTTGAGCCACCGCACCGCAGCTGACTTCACGTTCATCATGGCTGTGCCGATCATGATCGGTGCAAGCCTGGTATCGGTGCTGAAAAACCTGGACACCTTGTCGATGGACTTTCTATCGTTCTATGCAGTCGGCTTTATCAGTTCATTCATTTTTGCCTTGATATCAATCCGTTTCTTCCTGAAGCTGATTGCGAAAGTGAAACTGACACCTTTCGCCATTTATCGCTTGATTTTAGCAGCGATTTTATCGGTTATCGTCTTCCTATAAAAAACGGGCATCCAGAAATTTCCTGGATGCCTATTTTTTATGAATCTTTTAAGCTGCCTCAATCGTTAGTATAGATAACAGCAAAACGAAACGGGGAGAGCAGATGAAGCGGAAAGTGGTTATTGCAGGCGGGAGCGGATTTATCGGACAATATTTTGAGGCGCGGCTAACAGAAGCCGGCTACGAGGTACATATCGTTTCAAGGCACAACAAGCATATTATGTGGAAAGACCATTACGGCATCGTCGCTGCGCTGGACGGCGCGGACATGCTCATCAACTTGGCAGGGAAATCGGTCAATTGCCGGTACAACGATAAGAATAAAGACGAAATCCTGAAATCGCGGACCGAGACGACGAAAATTCTGGGCACAGCGATGCTGGCCTGTGAAAATCCACCGCCATTGTGGATCAATGCGAGCACCGCGACGATCTACCGCCACGCCGAAGACCGGCCGATGGCGGAAGTGGGCGGCGAACTGGGTGAAGGTTTCTCGGTGGACGTCGGCAAGGCATGGGAACAGGCCTTTTTCAATTTTAAATTAGAAGGCACGCGCCGTGTTGCGCTGCGCATGGCAATCGTCCTTGGCAGCGGTGGCGGCGTCATGGAGCCGTATCAAAACATGGTACGCTTCGGCCTCGGCGGCAAACAGGGGTCCGGCAAGCAAATGTTCAGCTGGATCCACATCGAAGACTTGTACCGCATCGTGCTGTTCCTGCGCGACCATGAAAACTTGAGCGGCATCTTCAACGCTTCCGCGCCGTTCCCGGTGTCCAATAGCGACATGATGGCATCGATGCGCCAAGCGATGAACCGCAAATTCGGGCTGCCGGCAGCAAAATGGATGCTCGAAATGGGTGCGGTGGCGCTTGGCACAGAAACGGAATTGATCCTCAAGAGCCGCTGGGTCATACCGGAGCGGTTGGAGCAGGCAGGTTTTGAATTTCAGTATGAAACACTCGATAAAGCGCTGGCGGAGATTGTGGAAAAGTAGCTAGCCGGTCCGACTTTGAACAGTGAAACTTCAATCGGGAAAAACAAAAAATGCGCCCTTATCAGTAAAGGAGCCCTCCGCGGATGCGGAGGGCTTTTCCAATTCTGCACTTGAACTTTGGCTGTGAAGAGAAGCATGTCCGCTCATGCGGGATAAAATCTAGGCAACACTGTTTAAAGGCTGACAAACACGGGTTAAATGGCAGTGAACACTTGTTAAAAGCTGGCGAACATGGGTTAATGAGCGAAGCCGATAAAGCTGATGGCCTTTCGCCCGGGCGAAAGGCGCCCTTGGCCATACAAGAGCCGTCCGCAAAATGCGGATGGCTGTTTCAGTTTTATTGTCCCTCTGTTTCTAATTTCATCTTCATGCCTTCATGGGTCGCGGTAAAGCCTAATCCTTCATAAAATCGCAGCGCGTCCGGGCGCTGTTTGTCCGTCGTCAGCTGGACCAGTCGGCAGTCGCGCTCTTTGGCACGGGCGATGGCGTAGCGGATCAGTTGTCCGCCGATGCCTTGACCGCGCACCGTTGAATCTGTCCGGACGCCTTCGATTGTCGCGCGCCACGAGCCTTGATGCGTCAAGTAAGGCGTGAACGTCAATTGCTGTACGCCAACAACCTTGTCGTCCTCGACAGCCACGATCAATTCATTGTTCGGGTCCGCATCGATTGCGTGGAATGCCGCCAAATAACTTGCCGGAAGCGGCTGTTCAAAGCGTTCGCGCTCTTTCCCCAATACATCATCCGCGAGCATCTCCACAATGCGCTCAACATCCTGTTCCACTGCCTGCCTGAAAGTTATAGCCATGTCCGCACCTCCGCTTTCTTTCCATATTACGCGAATCTAACACATAAGTTAATTCGAATTTAAAGATCGATTTCTATAAGTTTTCCTTATGGAGTGGCACAAGTGTGCGGCGGGGCTGCTGTACCGAACTTTTCACGCGTTTCAGCTGCGCCACGATGATGATTGAAATGATAACGAGCAAAAACCACGAACTGATTTTGCCGATATGGACGAGCGACCAGGCGGCTTGCTGGTCCGGGTATTGCCAGGCGCCGAGGAATGTCGTGATGTTCTCGGCGATCCAGATAAAAAAGCCGATGAGCAAAAAGGACAGGATCAGTGGCATTTTATAGATTTTGTCATGGAGCCTGAATGTCACGACAGTGCGGAAAAAGACGAGGAACAACAACGCTTTCAAGCCCCAGCGAATATCATACGTAAAATGGTGCGTAAAAAAGTTCGCGTAAATCAAGAAACTGATTGAAATTGTGTGAAACGGCTTCGGCCAACCATAAATTTGCAGGTCGAGCCGCCGCCACGATTGGCAGATATAACTCGCGACACTCGCATACATAAAGCCGCTGTAGAGCGGCACGCCGAAAAATTTGCTGTAAGCTTCTTCGGGATACGCCCACGAACCCATATGCACTTTGAACAATTCGAGCGCGAGCCCGATGACGTGGAATACACAAATGACCTTGAACTCATCCCACGTCTCGAGTTTCGACGCCAGCATGAAGACCTGTGCCAAGATGCAGACGATCAAAATGAAATCATAGCGTGGCACAAAGGGGATGTCGAAAAATTTCGATACGGCCAGTGCAGCAAAGATGAGGACGGGAAAGATGCACGATAACGCCTGCAAGGAGCCAAAGCGCAAAAAGTTCAACATAATGGTCCACCTCCATTTTCCAGATTTAGCCTTTGCAATAAGAACGCCGGATTGGAAAGGAAGGTTTCTTGAAAAGGGAGAGATTCGAAGCACACAAGAGGGATATTCAAATACTTATATAAAATAAAATGAAACTTTATTCCTGATAATCGCACTAAACTTTAGTTGCATAGTTTTATAGTATTTACCAAAAAGTTCAATTATTATTAATGTTAGTTAATATTTATACACAATATAAAAATTGGAGGAAATCGAATGAAAAGAACGGTAAGCGGTTTATTGACAGGGAGTCACGCTAATCGGACTCGAGCCAGCATTTCGCGACCATACGGATTACTTGTTCCGCTTGATCTCAAACGCGCTTTATACGAAATAAACGATCAATAGAGAGCAGCTGAGGAAAACCGGCTGCTCTTTTTCCAATGCAAAAGTGAATGTTAAAAATTCATCGGCGAAGGGGAGGACAGTATGACAGAGGTGCGAATAGAGCAAATCGAACAAGAAGCACTGGCCCGCTACCAGAAACTCCAACAGGAAAGAGCGATGGAAGGATCAGCAGCAGTGGGACCCGAAACGATGGACGTGCGCATAAGCGTTATCAACCCGCATGACAGTCTCGCGACAGAACGCATCATCCACAACAGCGATTTGTTCCCGATCGCGTATCTTGAAGCCGGTTTAAATGCCGGAAAATCAGTGTGCCGCATTGCGCTGCGGAATCACCAGGGGCAGATCAAAGGCTACGGCACCGGGTTTTTGATTTCACCATCGATGATTTTGACCAATAACCACGTTGTGGATACTTATGACACCGCGCTGAACGCTGTTGCCGAATTCAATTACGAAGACGATATGAATTTTATGCCGCGCACCATCGTCTCGTTCCGGCTGGAGCCGGAGCGGTTGTTCATCACCGATGAAGCGCTGGATTTCTCGATCATTGCCGTACAGGAAAAGGCGCTGAGCGGAGCGCAGGTTTCGGATTTTGGCCACTTGCCACTGCTTCCGATGCCCGGCAAGATTTTGGAAGGCGAATACGTCTCCATTATCCAACATCCAAAAGGGGGGCCGAAAGCGGTGACCGTCCGGGAAAACGAAGTGAAATTCCTGTCGGACCATTTTATCCATTACGTAAGCGACACGGAACCGGGTTCATCAGGATCACCAGTCTTCAATGACCAGTGGATCGTCGCGGCACTGCATCATGCCGGCGTGCCAGACCCGAATGATCCAAGTAAATGGATTGCCAACGAAGGCATACGGATCAGTTCAATCCTCCGATATCTCGAAGGTGCGCGCGGGAATCTTGACGCAGCAGAATCCAAGCTGCTGGACGGTATATTGCCCCAAGCGCCACTTCCGGAAGCTGTTCCTCAGCAGATGGAAGTCGGCGAACTCGATGCCGATTGGTACAGCGGCGCCACCGGATACGACGCTGCGTTTCTGGGGCTGGGGATGGAAGTGCCGCTTCCGCCGGTTAGAAATAGAGCGGACGTCGCGGAAACATTGGACGGCGGGACGAAGCTCGACTATACGCACTTTTCCATCGTCATGAGCCGGTCGAGGCGGATGGCCTATTATTCGGCCGTAAACATTGACGGCAGCCAATTGGTCCAAGTAAAACGCTCGAATGACAAATGGTATTTCGATCCGCGGCTGGATCGGGAATTCCAAAGTGGGCCGGAGCTCTATGCCCAGAATGACCTAGACCGTGGCCATTTGACGAGAAGGCAGGACCCGAACTGGGGAAGAGACGCAGTCCAGGCAAATGCCCATACGTTCCACTTCACCAATAGTGCGCCGCAGCATAAAGGGCTCAACCAGAAGGCTTGGCTCAGCCTGGAAGATTATATCCTGGAAAATGCAGGGGCGCACGGCTTTAAAGTAAATGTCTTCACCGGACCTGTTTTCCGGGAAGATGATGTTTTGTACCGGGGCGAATTCCGAATTCCGGCTGAATTCTGGAAAGTGGCAGTCATGTTCAAAGAAGACGGCATGTTGTCTGCAACAGCGTACTTACTGACGCAGCGCGACTTGATCGGGGATCTGGAATTCGTCTACGGACCATTCCAGACTTTCCAGGTGCCGGTGGCGCTTCTCGGTGAATTGGCCGGCATCGATTTCAGCGGGCTGCAGCCGCACGATCCATTGGCTAATGTGGAAATGGCTGGCGGCAGAAGGATTGAAAGCAAAAGGGATATTCTGTTTTAAATTCTTATCCAAAAGCAAGTGGGCAGCCGATTTTCGGGCTGCCCTTTAATCGAAAGAACCTTCCGCGATGTAGGGGAAGGCTTTTCAACGTCTACATTTGTGCGTTTGAATGTGGATTATGAGGAGCGGCTTTTCCGCTAATACCGGAAAAAACCGAACCAAGGGTTGTTAACGGAAGAATCCAGTCCATGTGATTGCATTTCGCCAAAGGCGGAATGCGCTTTTGGCCGTAAAGGAGCCCTCAGCGCAATTGCTGAGGGCTTTTCATATTCCGCATTTGGCTTTGC